>JALORJ010000206.1 GCA_025459035.1 Burkholderiales bacterium | reverse complement strand
CCTTGAGCGTGGCGAGTACCTCTTCCGACAGCTGCGCACCCGACACGCCGTCGCGGTTCGCCATGCGGATCAGCACGGTGTCGGACGTGCCGAAGTTCTGGACCGTCGCGTCCTTCAGGCCCCTGGCTTCGAGCAGCGAGCGCACCTTGTCGAGGTCGGCCGCCTGCGTGTACTGCACCTCCATCGACGTGCCGCCGGTGAACTCGACCGACAGGTGCAGGCCGCGTGTGAGAAGGAAGATCACCGCCAGTGCGAACGTGATCGCGGAGATCACGTTGAACACCAGCGCGTGCTTCATGAAGTTGATGTCCTTCCGGATGCGGAAGAATTCCATCGTCGATGGCTCCGGGCAGGGGGGCGGGTGCGTCAGGCCGCGGTCGCGGGACGCTTGTGCCAGTCGGTGTTGCCGATCGGCAGGCGCGCGAGCTTGCGGCGGCCGCCGTAGACGAGATTGACGATGCCGCGCGACACGAACACCGCGCTGAACATCGACGTGAGGATGCCCAGGCAGTGCACGACCGCGAAGCCGCGCACCGGACCGCTGCCGAACGCGAACAGCGCCAGGCCCGCGATCAGCGTCGTGATGTTCGAGTCGAGGATCGTGCCCCACGCGCGCTCGTAGCCGGCGGTGATGGCGGCCTGCGGCGTCGTGCCGTTGCGCAGTTCCTCGCGGATACGCTCGTTGATGAGCACGTTGGCGTCGATCGCCATGCCGAGCGTGAGCGCGATCGCGGCGATGCCCGGCAGCGTGAGCGTCGCCTGCAGCATCGACAGGATCGCGACGAGGAACACCAGGTTCGCCGCGAGCGACACGACCGAGATCGCGCCGAACGCGACGTAGTAGACGATCATGAACGCCGAGATCAGCGAGAAGCCGATCAGCGTCGACTTCCAGCCCTTGCGGATGTTCTCGGCACCGAGGCTCGGACCGACGGTGCGCTCCTCGACGAAGTCCATCGGCGCGGCCAGCGCGCCGGCGCGCAGCAGCAGCGACACGTCGCGCGCTTCCTGCACCGTCATGCGACCGCTGATCTGCACGCGCCCGCCGCCGATCTCGGTGCGGATCACCGGCGCGGTGATGACCTCGCCCTTGCCGCGCTCGATCAGCACCATCGCCATGCGCCGGCCGACGTTCTCGCGCGTGAGCTGCTGGAACACGCGCGCGCCCTTGCCGTCGAGGTTCAGGTGGACCGCCGGCTCGTTCGACTGGCCGTCGTAGCCCGGCTGCGCATCGGCGATCGAATCGCCGGTGAGCACGACCTGCTTCTTCAGCAGCAGCGGCACGCCGCTGCGCTCGTACATGAGCTCGCTGCCCAGCGGCGGCTGCCCGTCGATCGCGGCCTGGATCGACGCGCCGTCGGCGTGCTCCTCGTCGACCATGCGCACCTCGAGGGTCGCGGTGCGGCCGATGATCTCCTTCGCCTTCGCGGTGTCCTGCACGCCCGGCAGCTGCACGACGATCCGGTCGGCGCCGGACTGCTGCACGACGGGCTCCGCCACCCCGAGCTCGTTCACCCGGTTGCGCAGCGTCGCGATGTTCTGCTGCAGCGCGAACTCCTGGATGCGTGCCTGCGCCTCGGGCTTGAGCGTGCCGACGAGCACGAAGTCACCGTTGCCGCCCGCCTGCTCGGTGATCGCGAGGTCGGGGATCGCGCGTTCGATCGCGGCGCGCGCCTTGTCGCGCGTGTCGGCGTCGCGCAGCCGCACCTGCACGCTCTGGCGCTCGCGCGTGACGCCGCCGTAACGCAGCTCCTTCTCGCGCAGCAGCTGGCGAATGTCGCCAGCGTAGCGATCGGCGGCCTTCGACAGCGCGCCCTGCATGTCGACCTGGAGCAGGAAGTGCACGCCGCCGCGCAGGTCGAGGCCGAGATACATCGGCAGTGCGTTGACGCCGGCCATCCAGCGCGGCGCGTTCGACAGCAGGTTCAACGCGACCACGTAGTCGTCGCCGAGCGTCTTGACCAGCGTGTCGCGTGCACGCACCTGGGTGTCGGGATCCTCGAGCTCGACCTTGAGGCCGGTCGGGTCGACAAGCGTGCGCCGTGGCTTGATGCCGGCGTCGGCGAGCGCCTTGTCGATCCTCTCCTGCAGCGCGGTGTCGACCTGCAGCGTCGACTTCAGCGGCGACACCTGCACCGCGGGCACCTCGCCGAAGAGGTTCGGCGACGCGTACAGCAGACCGATCGTGAGCGCGACCGCGATCACGAGGTACTTCCACAGCGGATAGCGGTTCATCGTGCGGCTCCCGGCGCCGTCCGGGGCGCCCCACCGGGGCCCCGTGCGCGACGCGACGGTTCGGGAATCAGGTCGCCTTGCGCAGCGTGCCCTTCGGCAGCACCGCGGAAATGGCGGGCTTCTGCAGCTGGATCTCGACGCCGCTCGCGATCTCGACCGACACGTGATGCTCGGCGACACCGGTGATGCGCCCCATCACGCCGCCGCTGGTCACGATCTCGTCGCCCTTGGCGACCGCCGCGATCATGTTGCGATGCTCCTTCTGCTTCTTCATCTGCGGCCGGATCATGAGGAAGTAGAGCACCACGAACATGAGCACCAGCGGCGCGAACTGCAGGAACTGCATCTCGGGCGGTGCCCCGGCAGCCCCCTGGGCCCAGGCTTGCGAAACGAACACGGCGACGACCTCCGGAAACGCCCGTCACGTGCGCGTTGTGCAGCGTCGCGACGGCCGTGGAAAAGTCCCGGAATCTATCACGCGAGTGCGGGTCTCCGGCGAAATTCCGCCACGAAATCATGGAGATTGCCGGCCTCGATCGCGCCGCGCAGCCCGGCCATCAGCTGGTGGTAGTGATGCAGGTTGTGCAGCGTCGACAGGCGGGCGCCGAGGCTCTCGTTGGTGCGCTGCAGATGGTGCAGATAGCTCACCGAGAAATGCCGGCACGTGTGGCAGTCGCACGCCGGGTCGGGCGGGGCCGGGTCGTCGCGCCAGCGGGCGTTGCGCAGCTTCACCGTCCCGCGCGACGTGAACAGCCAGCCGTTGCGCGCGTTGCGGGTCGGCATCACGCAGTCGAACATGTCGATGCCGCGCGACACCGCGTCGACGAGGTCGTCCGGCGTGCCCACCCCCATCAGGTAGCGCGGCTTCGCCGCCGGCAGCTGCGGTGCGGTGTGCGCGAGGATGCGCCGCATGTCGTCCTTCGACTCGCCGACCGACAGCCCGCCGATCGCGTAGCCGGGGAATTCCATCGCCGCCAGCGCGCGCAGCGACTCGTCGCGCAGCGCCTCGTGCATGCCCCCCTGGACAATGCCGAACAGCGCGTTGCGGCTGCCCTCGAACGCGCGCAGGCTGCGCTCGGCCCAGCGCAGCGACAGGCGCATCGAGTCGGCCGCCTCGCGCTCGGTCGCCGGGTGCGGCGTGCACTCGTCGAACACCATCGCGATGTCCGAGTCGAGCACCCGCTGGATCTGCATCGAGGTCTCCGGCGTCAGCAGCAACTTCGAGCCGTCGATCGGCGAGCGGAACGTGACGCCGTGCTCCTCGACCTTGCGCATCGCGCCGAGGCTGAACACCTGGAAGCCGCCCGAGTCGGTCAGGATCGGCCCGTCCCAGCGCATGAACGCGTGCAGGCCGGCGAAGCGCTCGATGACGTCGAGCCCGGGCCGCAGCCACAGGTGGAACGTGTTCGACAGCACGATCTGCGCCCCGCCCGCACGCAGGTCGACGAAGTCGAGCGTCTTGACCGCGCCGTACGTGCCGACCGGCATGAACACCGGCGTCTCGACCGTGCCGTGCGCGAGCTGCAGGCGGCCGCGGCGCGCGGCGCCGTCGGTCGCGAGCACGTCGAACCTCACGCGCCGCCGGCGCCGTCGGCGCGCTCGATCAGCATCGCGTCGCCGTAGCTGAAGAAGCGATAGCGCTGCGCCACCGCGTGCCGGTAGGCCTGCAGCATCCGGGCGTGCCCGCCGAACGCGCTCACGAGCATCAGCAACGTCGACTTCGGCAGATGGAAGTTGGTGAACAGCCGGTCGACCACACGGAAGCGGTAGCCCGGCGTGATGTACAACGACGTCTCGCCGCTGCGCGGCTGCAGGCCCCCGTCGACCGACTCGGCGGCCGCTCCCTCGAGCGCGCGCAGACTCGTGGTGCCGACCGCGAGGACCCGCCGCCCGGCGGCACGCGCCGCGTGGATCGCGTCGACCAGCGGCGCGCCGATCTCGTACCACTCGGCATGCATGCGGTGCTGCGCGATGTCGTCGACGCGCACCGGTTCGAACGTGCCGGCGCCCACGTGCAGCGTGATCCAGCCGAGATGGGCGCCACGGGCGCGCAGCGCGTCGAGCACCGCCTCGGTGAAGTGCAGCCCGGCGGTCGGCGCTGCCACGGCCCCCGGTCGAGACGCGAACACGGTCTGGTAGCGGGCGTCGTCGGCGGCGTCGGGGGCGCGGTCGATGTACGGCGGCAGCGGCACGGCACCGTGCCGGTCGAGCAGCGTCGCCACCGGGTCGAATCCGTCGAAGCGCAGTTCGAAGAAGCGGTCGCGCCGCGCGATCACCTCCGCGTCGATCGCGCCACCGGCGAGCCACAGGCGCGAACCCGGCACCGGCGTCTTGCTCGCGCGCACGAGCGCCAGCACGCGCCGCTCGTCGAGGATGCGCTCGACCAGCACCTCGATGCGGCCGCCGCTCGCCTTCTGGCCGAGCAAGCGGGCCTTGATCACGCGCGTGTCGTTGAACACCACCACATCGCCGGGCGCCACCAGATCGGGCAGCGTCGCGAACGCGAGATCGGTCAGCCGATCGCGCGGCGCATCCACGTGCAGCAGGCGGCTGTCGCCGCGCTCGCTCGGCGGATGCTGGGCGATCAGCTCGGGCGGGAGGTCGTAGTCGAAGTCGGCCAGTTTCATCGGGCGCGGAGTATGCCGGCACGCGCGGGCGGATTCAGCCGGCCCGTGCCGACGGACCGGCGCCCGCGACGGTGCGATGGCTCGTCGCGGCGCGACCTGCCGCGACGTCGCGCGACGCGGCGCCCCGCGTGCCCGCGACGATCCGCGCGTCAGGCGCCGCCGAGCGCGCGCCGCCAGGTCCGCAGCGGCACACAGGTCGCGAGCCGCGACAGGGCGCGCTCGATCAGCGCCGGATGCAGCGTGTGGCCGACGCCGTCCGCGACATCGACCGTGACATCGGCGTCGAGCGCGGCCAGGTGATCGAACGCGCGCCGCGCATGGTCGACCGCGACCACCGCGTCGGCTGCGCCATGGAACAGATGCAGCGTCGTGAGGGCTGGCGCCGACGCGGGCAGCGTCGCGTAGCGTCCCGCGAACGCGAGCACGCGTCCGACGAGGCCGTCGTGGCGTGCCGCCAGTTCGAGCGCGACGATCGCGCCCTGCGAGAACCCGACCAGCGCCGTGTCGGTCGTCAGCACGCCGAAGCGCGCCTGCATCGCACGCACCCGGGCCA
>JALORJ010000205.1 GCA_025459035.1 Burkholderiales bacterium | reverse complement strand
TCGGCGATGCGATCCCAGTCCTTCAGCTCGCCGGTCACGACGAACTCGTTCGGTCCGTTGATCGTCGCGTAGACCGCGTTGCCATCGAGGTTCGCGGAGGTCCGCGCGAGGCAGTCCGGCCACGGATCGAGCCGGCACACGTGGCGCCGGTAGAAGACCTGCACCGCGGCCTCGTAGTCCGGGTCGCGGTACCGCCCCGCGGCCTCGCAACGCCGCATCGTCGCGTACATCTCCGCGGGCATCTGCGCCTTCAGCGTCTCGGCCTCGGCGACGAACTGCGGGATGCTGGCCGACGTGCTCGCGAGCACCAGCCCGACGATGCCCGGCGGCTGGTGGACCATGTACTCGATGCCGAGCCAGCCGCCCCACGACTGCCCGAGCAGGTGGATCCGATCGAGCCCGAGGCCCGCACGCACGACGTCGACCTCGCGGCGGAAGCGATCGATCGTCCACAGCGACAGATCGTCGGGCTGGTCGGAGCGCCCGCAACCCAGCTGGTCCCAGAAGATCACCGGCCGGTCCGCGGCGAGTGCCTCGAGCGGTTCGAGATAGTCGTGACCCGCGCCCGGCCCGCCGTGCATCAGCAGGATCGGTGTAGCCGCCGCGGCCGGCGTGCCGGCGGGCGGATCGACGCGCTTCCACCAGACGCGGTGGCCGTCGACGGGGAGGAAACCTTCGGTGATTCGCATGGGCAGCGGCACGGGCAGAGAGTCGGCCGAAGGTAGCGGACAGTTGCCGACCCCCGCGCCGGCGACCGAAACGGACCGTTGCGGTTGACGCACACACCCCGCCCGTGCAGAACGGGAATCGGATTCCCGATCTGCACAGCTCGCCCCCCCTCCGGCCACTCGGTGACTCCGCGCCTTGCCGAAGACAGCGCCCTCCGTCTCGCGACCTGGTACCCGGTCGTCGTGGTCACGGGCCCGCGTCAGTCGGGCAAGACCACGCCCGCGCAGCGTGTGTTCGCCGACAAGCCGTACGTGTCGCTCGAAGACATCGACGTACGCGAAGCGGCGCGGGCCGATCCGCGGGCCTTTCTGGCCGAGTACGCCGGGGGTGCGGTGTTCGACGAAGTGCAGCGCGCACCCGACCTGCTGTCGTATCTGCAGACCCTCGTCGACGCGGACCGCACGGTCGGCCGCTTCGTGCTCACTGGCTCGCAGCAGTTCGGGATGCTGGGCGCGGTGAGCCAGAGCCTCGCGGGACGCGCCGGGCTGCTGCACCTGCTCCCGTTCACCCTGGGCGAACTTCGATCTGCCGGGATCGAGCAGCCGATGCCGGAGACCTTGCTGACCGGCTTCTATCCCCCGGTGCACGACCGTGGCGTGCCCCCCGACCGCTGGTACGCCGACTATGTCGCGACTTACCTCGAGCGCGACGTGCGCGAGATGCAGGCGGTGCGCGATCTGCGGACCTTCCAGACGTTCGTGCGCATGTGCGCGGCCCGTACGTCGCAGCTCGTCAACCTGTCGGCGCTCGCGAACGACTGCGGCATCACGCACAAGACCGCACAGGCGTGGCTGTCGATCCTCGAGGCGAGCTACATCGTGTTCACGCTCGCGCCGCACCACGCGAACTTCGGCAAGCGCCTGACGAAGTCGCCGAAGCTGTACTTCCACGACACGGGGCTCGCAGCGTGGCTGGCCGGGGTGCGCACCGCCGAAGCCCTGCGCCTCGGACCGATGCGGGGGCCGCTGTTCGAGAACCACGTCGTGAGCGAATGCGTGAAGGCGCGAAGCAACGGACTGCTGCCGCACGAGCTGTACTTCTGGCGCGACAGCGCAGGCAACGAAGTCGATCTGGTGATCGACAACGGCAATGCGCTGCATCCGGTCGAGATCAAGTCCGGCGAGACGGTCGTCGCAGAGTGGTTCAAGCCGGTGGAGCGATACATGGGCCTGTCGGGGGCAACGGCGGGATCGATCGTGTTCGCGGGCATTGCAGGGCAGGTGCGCGGACCGATCACGGTCCGGCCGTGGATCGATGCCGCGACCCTTCCGTGAGGGGTACGCCACGCGCCACGACGGGCCTTCGGACGCGTCTGTCCCCCTCACTCCACCGTCACGCTCTTCGCCAGATTCCGCGGCTTGTCCACATCCGTCCCGCGCACCAGGGCCGCGTGGTACGCGAGCAGCTGCAGCGGGAGCACGTGCAGGATCGGTGACAGCCACCCGGCGTGGTCGGTGAGCTGGATCACGTGCAGGCCCGCGTCGGGTTCGATGCGGGTGTCGCGATCGGCGAAGACGTAGAGCTCGCCACCGCGCGCCTTCACTTCCTGCAGGTTGCTCTTCAGCTTGCCGACGAGCGCGTCGTTCGGCGCGATCGCGACGACGGGCATGTCGGCGTCGACCAGCGCGAGCGGGCCGTGCTTCAGCTCGCCGGCGGCGTAGGCCTCGGCGTGGATGTACGTGATCTCCTTGAGCTTGAGCGCGCCTTCCATCGCGATCGGATAGTGGATGCCGCGGCCCAGGAACAGCGCGTGCTGCTTCTGCGCGAAGCGCTGCGCCCACGCGGCCACCTGCGGCTCGACGGCGAGCACGTGGCCGAGCGCGGCGGGCAGGTGCTTCAGCTGCGCGAGCAGCTCGGCCTCGCGCGTGGCGTCGAGGCGCCCGCGCTGCTTCGCGAGCACGAGGGTCAGCACGAACAGCGACGCGAGCTGCGTCGTGAACGCCTTGGTCGACGCGACGCCGATCTCGGGTCCGGCGCGCGTGAGGAAGCGCAGCGCGGACTGCCGCGTGAGGGTGCTCTCGGGCACGTTGCAGATCGTCATCGTGCGGGTGTGGCCGAGTGCGCGGGCCTGCTGCAGCGCGGCCAGCGTGTCGGCGGTCTCGCCCGACTGCGACAGCGTGAGGACCAGCGCGTCGGGGTCGGGCACGGTGTCGCGGTAGCGGTACTCGCTCGCGATCTCGACGTTGCACGGCAAGCCGGCGATCGACTCGATCCAGTAGCGCGCGACCAGCCCGGCGTGGAAGCTCGTGCCGCACGCGAGGATGGTGACCAGCTTCACGCCGTCGAGCACGGCGGGCGCGTCGGCGCCGAACAGGTTCGGCGTGACGCTGCGCGCGGCGGCGACGAGTTCCAGCGTGTTCGCGACGGCGCCAGGCTGCTCGAAGATCTCCTTCTGCATGTAGTGCGCGTACGGGCCGAGCGCCACGTCGTCGGCCGACACCTGGCTCTCGTGCACCGCGCGCTGCGCCACCGCGCCACGCGCGTCGAGCACGCGCCAGCCGCCGCGGCGCACCTCGGCGACGTCGCCGTCGTCGAGGTAGACCATGTCGCGCGTGACGGACACCAGCGCCGAGGCATCGGACGCGAAGTAGCCGCCGTCCGGATGCACGCCCAGCAGCAGCGGCGCGCCCTGACGTGCGCAGATCAGCCGGTCGGGGGCGTCGAGCGACGCGACGCCGATCGCGTATGCGCCTTCGAGCGTGCGCACGGTGGCCTGCACCGCCGCGAGCAGGTCGTCGCCGGCGGTCAGCCGTTCGTCGATCAGGTGCGCGATGACTTCGGTGTCGGTGTCGGACGTGAACGCGTAGCCGGCGGCGCGCAGCCGGGCGCGGATCGGTTCGTGGTTCTCGATGATCCCGTTGTGCACGACCGCGAGCCGGCCGCGGCTCACGTGCGGATGGGCGTTGCGCTCGGCGACGCCGCCGTGCGTCGCCCAGCGCGTGTGCGCGATGCCGGCGGCACCGGCAACGCCTTCGGCCGTGACACGCTTCTCGAGGTCCGCCACGCGCCCGGTGCTGCGCACGCGATCGAGTGCGCCGTTCAGGACGGCGAGGCCGGCGGAGTCGTAGCCGCGGTACTCGAGGCGCTTCAGGCCGTCGATCAGAACGGGGACGACGTTGCCCGACGCGATCGCGCCGACGATGCCGCACATGCCTTCACTTCTCCTTGGTGGGGCGCTTCCAGCCGGTGACGGTGATCTGCTTGGCGCGCGACACGGTCAGGGCGTCGGGCGGCGCGTCCTTGGTCAGTGTGGTGCCGGCGCCGAGCGTCGCGCCGCGACCGACACGCACCGGCGCGACGAGCTGCGAGTCCGAGCCGATGAAGGCGTCGTCCTCGATCACGGTGCGGTGCTTGTGCGCGCCGTCGTAGTTGCAGGTGATCGTGCCGGCACCGATGTTGACGCGGGCGCCGACCGTCGCGTCGCCGACGTACGCAAGATGGTTCGCCTTGCTGCCGGCGTCGAACTGCGCGGCCTTGATCTCGACGAAGTTGCCGACGTGCACGTCGGCGCCGAGCACGGTGCCGGGGCGCAGCCGCGCGAACGGGCCGACGCGGTTGTCCGCGCCGATCGTCGCGCCGTCGACGTGCGTGTACGCGGCGATGCGCGTGCCACGGGCGATGCGGCAGTCCTTCAGCACGCAGTACGGGCCGATCGTCACGTCGGCCTCGATCTCGACGCTGCCTTCGAACACGCAGCCCACGTCGATGCTCACGTCCTGCGCGCACGCCAGCGTGCCGCGCACGTCGATGCGGGCCGGGTCGGCCAGCGACACGCCGGCGTCGAGCAGCGCCTGCGCGATCGTGTGCTGCAGCGTGCGCTCGAGCGCCGCGAGCTGCGCGCGCGAGTTCACCCCGGTCACTTCCCACGCGTGCGCAGGCTGCGACGCGCGGATCGACAGGCCGTCGTCGGCGGCCTGTCGCACGACGTCGGTCAGGTAGTACTCGCGCTGCGCGTTGTCGGGTTCGAGCCGTGCCAGCGCCGCGTGCAGCCAGGGTCGCGGGGCCGCCAGCAGCCCGGTGTTGATCTCGCGGATCGCGCGCGTCGCGGCGTCGGCGTCCTTGTGCTCGACGATCGCGCGCACCGCGCCGCCGGCGTCGCGGACGATGCGGCCGTAGCCGGTCGGATCAGCGATCTCGACCGTCAGCAGCGCCAGCGCGTCGTGCGCGTGCGCGACGAGCGCGGCAAGCGTCGACGGCTGCGTCAGCGGCACGTCGCCGTACAGCACCAGCACCGTCTCGTCGGCGGTGGTCGCCGGCTGCGCGTCGAGCGCGATGCGCACGGCCTCGCCGGTACCGCGCTGCGGTTCCTGGCGCACGAAGTGCACGGCGTGCCCGGCGAACGCCTGTTCCACGGCATCGGCCCCGTGCCCGACGACCACGGTGACGCGTGCGGCGCCGAGCGCAGTCGCGGCGTCGAGCACGTGTGCCAGAAGCGGGCGGCCGGCCAGCGCGTGCAGCACTTTCGGTCGCGCGCTCGCCATGCGCGTGCCGCGCCCGGCGGCGAGCACGACGACGTGCAGCGGGCGCGCGTGCGGGGCGGCGCTCATGCGCGAATGTCCGACGGGCTGCGGCGCGCGGGGTGCGCGGCGACGGCGTGTGCGGGGGAGGACCGGAGGGGCATCGGCACGAAGGTCGGCAGGGGGGGCGGCAGGGAGGTCTGCGGGGAGCGCGGCGAGGCAAGCCCGCA
>JALORJ010000204.1 GCA_025459035.1 Burkholderiales bacterium | reverse complement strand
TCGGCCGCACCGCCGGCGAAGCGCTCTGCGGGCACGCCGACGTGCGCGCGATCTCGTTCACCGGCAGCACGGCCACCGGCGAGCGCATCGTGCGCCACGCGGGCCTGAAGAAGTTCTCGATGGAGCTGGGCGGCAAGAGCCCGTTCGTGGTGTTCGACGATGCCGACGTCGAACGCGCGCTCGATGCCGCCCTGTTCATGATCTTCTCCAACAACGGCGAGCGCTGCACCGCCGGCTCGCGCATCCTGGTGCATCGCGTGCTGCACGACCGCTTCGCCGCGGCGTTCGCCGAGCGCGCGGCGCGTATCCCGGTCGGCGATCCGACCGACCCGGCGGCGGTGATCGGGCCGATGATCTCGGCGGCGCATCGGGACAAGGTGCGCCACTACATCGATCTCGGCGTGCGCGAAGGCGCGCGGCTGCTGACCGGCGGCCTCGAACCCCCCGGGGTTCCCGATCGCGTGGCGCGCGGACACTTCGTGCAGCCCACCGTGTTCGCCGACGTCGACAACCGCATGGCGATTGCCCAGGACGAGATCTTCGGTCCGGTGGCCTGCCTGATCCCGTTCGACACCGAGGCCGACGCGATCGCGCTCGCCAACGCCACGCGCTACGGCCTGTCGAGCTACGTGTGGACCGAGAACCTCGGGCGCGCGCACCGCGTCGCCGCCGCGATCGAGGCCGGCATGTGCTTCGTCAACAGCCAGAACGTGCGCGACCTGCGCCAGCCCTTCGGCGGCACCAAGGCCTCGGGCATCGGCCGCGAGGGCGGGACGTGGAGCCACGAGGTGTTCCTCGAACCGAAGAACGTGGCGGTGGCGCTCGGCCACCACCCGATCCCGCGCTGGGGAACGGCATGAGCCGGCGACGTCACGCCGCGGCGGGCGTCTGAGAATGGGCACGCTCGCGCTGGCCGCCAAGATCACGCATGTGCCGTCGATGCTGCTGTCCGAGCGCGACGGCCCGCACCACGGCTGCCGCCAGGCCGCGATCGACGGTCATCGCGCCATCGCGCAGCGCTGCCGCGACGCCGGCGTGACGACGCTGGTGGTCTTCGACGTGCACTGGCTCGTCAACAGCGAGTACCACGTGAACTGCGCCGCGCACTTCGCCGGCTGCTACACCAGCAACGAGCTGCCGCACTTCATCCGCGACCTCGACTACGCGTACGACGGCGACACCGCGCTCGGTCAGGCCATCGCGCGCGCCGCGGTCGCGACCGGCATCCGCGCCCGCGCGCATCACGACACGTCGCTCGGGCTCGAGTACGGCACGCTGGTGCCGATGCGCTACATGAACGCCGACCGGCGCTTCCGCGTGGTGAGCGTGGCGGCGTGGTGCCAGTGGCACGACCTGCGCGAGAGCGAGCGCTTCGGAGCCGCGGTGCGCGCGGCGATCGAGGATCCGGCGTGGCCGGGGACCGCCGCCGTGCTCGCGAGCGGCTCGCTCAGCCATCGCTTCGCCGACAACGGCACCGCGCAGGACTTCATGCATCGGGTGTGGGATCCGTTCCTCGAACAGACCGACCGCCGTGTCGTCGAGCTGTGGACGCAGGGTGACTTCGCGACCTTCCACGCGATGCTGCCGATGTACGCGACGCAGTGCTTCGGCGAAGGCGGCATGCACGACACGGCGATGCTGCTGGGCGTCCTCGGCGGGGCCGACTACGCACGACCGGCGCAGATCGTCACGCCGTACTTCGGCAGCTCGGGCACCGGCCAGATCAACGCCATCTTCCCGGTCGATCGCTGAGAACCTGCGAAGCCATGCCGCATCTGGTCCTCGAGCACTCCGCGAACCTCGGTCCCCATCCGGGCGAGGCGCCGCTCGACACGCTGGTGCACGCCCTGGCCGGGGTGCTGATCGCGCAGCGCGACGCCGACGGCCAGCCGGTCTATCCGCTCGGTGGCGTGCGCGTGCGTGCGATCGCCTGCGCGCCGTTCTGCATCGCGGACGGCCGTGACGCCGACGCGGCGTTCGTCCACGCACGGCTGGCGATCGGCGCCAGCCGCAGCGACGCGGTGAAGCGCGCCACCGGCGATGCGCTGTTCGACGCGATCCGGGCGCACTTCGCGGCGCGCTTCGCCGCCCGCGGACTCGCGCTGTCGCTGGAGATCGTCGAGTTCGCCGAGTCCGGCACCTGGAAGCACAACAACCTCCACGCGCGCCTGCGCGATCGATGACCCTCGCCATGGCCCTCACCCTCGCCGCCGACACGATCGAATCGCTGGCCGCGGAACTCGAACAGGCGCGGGTCACGCGCGTCGCGCTCGGGCACTTCTCGAAGCGCTTTCCGACCATGACGCTCGACGACGGTCGTGCGATCCAGGACGCGTGGCTCGCGATCCGTCGGGCCCAGGGGCGCACGGTGCGCGGCTGGAAGATCGGCCTCACGTCGCGCGCGATGCAGATCGCCTCGCAGATCACCGAGCCCGACTTCGCGCCGCTGCTCGACGACATGTTCTTCGCGGCCGGCACGGACATCCCGATGGAGCGCTTCATCACCCCGCGTGTGGAGGTGGAGCTCGCGTTCATCCTCGGCCGCGACCTGAAGGGCCCGGGCGTCGGCGTCGCCGACGTGCTCGACGCGACCGCGTGGGTCACCCCCGCGATCGAGATCATCGACGCGCGCATCGAGCAGGTCGATGCGCAGACCGGCCGCATGCGCAAGGTGTTCGACACCATCTCGGACTTCGCCGCGAATGCCGGCGTGGTGCCGGGCGGTCGGCCGGTACGGCCCGGCGACGTCGACCTGCGCTGGGTCGGCGCGCTGCTGCACCGGAACGCGGTGATCGAGGAGACCGGCGTCGCCGCCGGCGTGCTGAACCACCCGGCCAACGGCGTCGCGTGGCTCGCGGACCGTCTCGCGCGCCACGGCCGACATCTGCGCGCGGGCGAATTCGTGCTGGCCGGCTCGTTCACGCGGCCGGTGGCCGCCAGCGCTGGCGACACCTTCCACGTCGACTACGGTCCGCTGGGCGCGGTCGCGTTCCGCTTCGTCTGATCGCGCCTGCGCGGCCCCGACGTCACGCCGCGGGCGGCGCCCAGCTCACCCCGACGCCGCCGAACAGCGCCGCGAGGCTGCCGTCGGCCGACATCGCCGCGATGCCGGCCGCGAGTGCGTCCGCCAGCGCGCCGTCGGTCTGCTTCACCGCCATGCCGACCGCGTACTCGCGCGACGCGACCCCGGCACCGGTGAAGATCGACACCGGGTAGCGGTCGCTCGGGGCGCCCAGCGCCGCCTCGATCACCGCGCGCGAACCGACCACGGCATCGGTCTCGCCGGCGCGCAACGCCGCCACGGCTTCGGCGATCTTCAGGTAGTGCTGCACCTGCGAGCGGAAGCGCCCGCCCATGCCGCCGGTGAGATACGCATCGGCGATCGAGCCGACCTCGACGCCGACGCGGATCTTCGTGAACTGATCCATGCCGAGGATCGGCGGCACGACGGCCGCGTTGCGCACCACGGCGACCTGCTCGGTGTAGTACGCCCCGAAGATGCGCACCTGCGGGCTCGCCTTCGCGAGCACGGGATCGACGGGCACGTGCATCAGCACGTCGCACATCGTGTTGCCGATGATCGCGCCCTTCCAGACCATGTTGCGCAGGTCGTCGGCCATGTCCTCGCCGGCGTCGAAGCTCACGAACTCGGCGCGCACGCCCAGTCGCTGCGCCAGACGCTTCGCGATCTCGGCGTCCAGTCCCTTGCCGTTGTCCGAGAACGGCTCGAAGTCGTCGTACAGCGCGACGCGCAGGCGGCCCGCGTCGCGGATGCGGTCGAGGGTTTCGGCGCGCGCCGGGGCCGTGGTGCCCGCGCCTGCGGCGAGCGCCGCGACGGCCGCGGCGCGCCCGAGGAAGCGCCGCCGCGCGACGCGGTCACTCATCGGTGTGGCGCGTGTCGAGGTACGAGCGGATCGCCCAGATCGCCTCCTGGTTCAGCACGCCCTCGAACGGCGGCATGTACACGGCGCCGTTGCGCACCTTGCCGTTGCGCACCGACTGCAGGAAGTACTCGTCGGTCTCGGCATCGAGCGGCAGACGGCGCAGGTCGGGGGCGATGCCCCCCGACACGGCCTCGAGGCCGTGGCAGCGCGCACAGTTCTGGTTGTAGCCGGACTTGCCCACGGCGACCGCCTTGGCGTTGCCGCGGTACGGATTGGCGTCGCGCCACGTGTCGCCGAGGGCGGCGAGCTCGCTCGTGTCGACCACCTGCGGCGTGACGTCGCCGTGGCCGTGGACGACGGGAACGAAGGTGACCAGCGCGCCGAGCGCGGCGGCGGACGTGACGGTGACAAGGCGACGGCGGTTCATCGAGGCTCCTCCTGCGTGGATGGGTCGGCGTGGCTTCGGGTGCAACGCGCGTGCCACGCGACCGCGCTTCGACATCGACCTGCTGTCGAGGCGTGGCGCCCCGCGCCCCCGCAGGCGGCGTCCGTTGTGCAGCGCTTCCTTGCGCCGATTCGGCACAACCCCCTACAGTCCTGCGAAAAAGCGGGACAACCGCAATCGAGTTTCTGGAGGAAACCGCATTGAAGCCGTCCCAACCGCTGGATCCCAGCCTGATCCGGCGTGCGCACGACCAGTTCCTGTCGAGCGGCAATGCCCCGCGCGGCCTGGTGCCCGACTACATCCAGAACTCGTGGGCTCGCAGCCATGGCGCGGGCGTCGATGCCGACCAGGTGCGCGAGATCGGGCGGCTGTCCCCCACAGCGCTGCGCGAAGCCGAGGACCGGCTGCACAACCTCGTCGAGGAAGCCTCGCCGGTGATGGATCGGCTGCACCGCGAAATCTCCGGCACGGGGAGCGTGGTGCTGCTGTGCGGACCGGACGGGCTGATCCTGCGCTCGGTCGGCGACCCGGAGTTCCTGCAGCGCGCCGACCGCGTGGCGCTCGCGCCCGGTGTTTGCTGGGGCGAGCAGGAGAAGGGCACCAACGCGATCGGCACCGCGATCGTCGAACAGAAGCCGGTCATCGTCTTCGCGGCGCAGCACTACGTGCAGACGCACCACTTCCTCACCTGTTCGGCCGCGCCGATCCTCGATCCGCTGGGCCGCGTGACCGGCGTCCTCGACATCACCGGCGACTACCGCTCGCACCAGACGCACACGATGGCGCTGGTGAAGATGTCGGCGCAGATCGTCGAGCGGCAACTGTTCCGCCGGCACTTCCGCGACCAGGTCGTGCTGCGCTTCCATCCGCAGCTCCCGTACCTCGGCAGCATCTACGACGCGCAGGTGGCGTTCTCCGAGGACGGCCGCCAGCTGTCGGCCAACGGCGCCGCGCGTGAACTGCTGGCCCCGCTCGCGGCGCTGGGCTGCGACTTCGACACGCTCTTCGGTCTGCAGTTGACCGAAGCGCTGCCGACGATGCGCAACGGCGACAGCGGCATGGGCGAGTTCGTGCTGCCCGACGGCACGCGGGTCTTCG
>JALORJ010000203.1 GCA_025459035.1 Burkholderiales bacterium | reverse complement strand
CGAACGCCGTGCGGCGGTCGCGATCGCGACCACGGGTGAAGAGATCTCCGGTGCGCAACCCGGATCGCCGGCAGGTCCGACGTAGCAGCTGCGATTGCGGCCCGTGATCCGGGCGGCGGCGCATCGCAACCCGCGTCCGTGCGGACCAGGACCGACCGGCTCCAGCGCCCGTGCGTCGAAGGCATGTCAGACGCGGCAGTCGTCCGCGCACACCGCACCCGGGTGCGCTCCGCAGGCCGTGGCGCCTCCGGGGACATGCCGCTCCAGTCGCTGTGCATGCCCTGAAGCGCATCTTCGCTGCCACCCGACGACACCGCCGAAGGGCGCGTGACTCTTCGGGCGACGTGCCTGCGTAGCCACAGTCAGATGATGACTTCCAGGCCTCTCTTCTCGACCAGGCGCAGCAGCTTCAGCGCGGTACCGGTTGGCCGCTTCTGGCCGATCTCCCACTTCTGAACTGTCGACACGCTCGTGTTCAGCAGCCGCGCGAACACGGCCTGGCTCACCTGCGACGATTCGCGGATGCGCTTGATGTCGTCGGGCTCGAGCGGTTCGACGGGGGTCGCGCACAGCTGCTCGAACTCGCGCAGCGTGACTTGATCCATCGCGCCGACCCGGTGAAGTCCGCGTGCCGTCTCGCGGACTGCCGCAAGGATGGGGGATTCAGTCTTGCGCATCGCAGGTCACCTCCAGCAGTTCACCCGCGTCCACTGCTCGTCCGATAGCCGCCGCTCCTGCCCTGTCCTGGTCGGCCTGTCCGCTTCTTGACGACGCCGCCGCCCGGGTCGGCGTCGACGAGCCCGCGCGCCATCCCGTCGACCGCTGCGCAGAGGCTCCGTGTCGCCAGACCTTGCTTTCGTGCCCAGCGACCGAACCACGCGGTTGCGTAGATCGCCACAACCGACCTCGGCCGAATCTATAGCACTTGGTGCTACGGTCCTGCAACGCAGGACGGCGTGCGGTCAGAACATGAACGCCCCTGGGCCGCGCGGTGGCAGCCCGCCCGATTACCGCTCCCGCCCGCCCCCCACCCCCACCACCGCCAACCCCACCATCACCGCCGCCAGCCCGGCCGCCCCGCCCGCATCCAGCGCCGCGCCGGCCAGCATCGGGCCTGCGCTGCTGCCGACGTTGTAGGCGAAGACCAGGCCGGCGGTGGCTTCGATCAGTGCCGGGCCGCGCTGGCTGCGGCCGGCGGCCACCATCGACAGCGTGAACAGGCCGCCGCCGAAGCCGCCGAAGACGAACGCGATCGGCCAGTGCAGCGCCGGCAGGGTCTCGACGGCGAACAGCGCGACACCGGCCAGCAGCGTGAGCACCGCGCATGCGCGCTGCAGCCGTGCCGTGGCGATGCGGTCCGACAGCGCACCCAGCGGCAGCTGCAGCAGCAGGCTGCCCGCGCCGGCGGTCGACACCAGCAGCGCCGCGGCCCCGGCCGTCGCGCCCAGCTGCACCGCCTGCACCGGCAGCACGGCGACGATGCCCGCTTCCATCACGCCGCCGAGAAAAGCCGCCACCAGCCACGGGCGGTGCGCGCGCCACGTGCGCACGAGCGACGCGATCGGGCCGTCGCGGGCGTCGTGCGCGCGGGCCGCGTCGACGCTGTCGGCCGGCAGCGGCGCGCCCAGCAGCACCGCCACGCCGGCGGTCGCGAGCGCGGCGCAGGTGGCGTACGGCGCGATGCCGTCGAAGCCGGTGAACGCCAGCAGCGCCGGGCCGCAGACGATGGTGGCGCCGATCATGGTCTCGAAGCCGCCGATGGCCTTGCCCACGGCGTCGGGCGCGACGAGCTGCGCGAGCCATGCCTCGCTGGCCACCCAGCGCACGCCCCCGGCGATGCCGACGGTCCACAGCGCGACGGCCACCAGCCACGGGCGGCCGGTCGCGAGCAGCGGGATCACCGCGACCCCCGCGACCGACGTCGCGTGGAACAGCGTGCGGCGGTCGATGCGCCGCACCGCGAGCGGCAGCGCCAGCGCGGCGCACAGGATGCCGATCCAACCGGCCGACGCGATCACGCCGATCAGCGCGGGTGCGGTGCCCCCGCGCGCGAGGTCGACGGTGACGAGCGTGCCGAGCGCGAAGAACGGGACGACGTAGAGGAACTCGGCGACGAAGAGCCGTGCGATCAGCCGGCCGGCGCGGGCGTCGCTCAACGCGCAGGCGTCACGCGTCGAGACCCAGGTGCCCCAGCAGTGCGGTCAGGTCGGGCAGCTGATCGGCCGCCGCGCTGCGCGGGTACTCGGCCGGCTGCTGCGTGCGGTTGATCCAGTGCACGTCGAAGCCGAACGCGCGGGCCCCGGCCACGTCCCACGCGTTGCTCGACATGAACGCGATCTCGGACGCGAGCAGCCCGAAGCGGTCGGTCGCGAGCGCGTAGACGCGCGGGTCGGGCTTGTAGCGACGCAGCGAGTCGACCGACAGCAAGGCGTCGAAGGCGCCGTCGAGACCGGCCGAGCGCACCGCCGACGCCAGCATCGCGGGCGCGCCGTTGGAGAGGATGGCCGTCTGCAGGCCCGCGCCGCGCAACTGCGCGAGCACCGCCGGCACTTCGGCGTAGGCGTCGAGCGTCTCGTAGGCCGCGAGCAGGTCGGCGCGCAGCGCGTCGTCATGCACGCCGTGGCGCGCGAACGCGAAGTCGAGCGCGCGCGTGGTGAGCGTCCAGAAGTCCTCGTAGCGGTGCATCAGCGAGTGCACCCACGAGTACTCGAGCTGCTTGGTGCGCCACGTCTGCGACAGCGCCGCCGCGTCGGGCCCCAGCCGCGCCGCGTGCTTCGCGACGGCCGAATGCACGTCGAACAAGGTGCCGTAGGCGTCGAACACGCAAGCGCGGATCGGGGGATCGTTCGGGGTCATCGGGGTCGATCCATGCGGAAAGCGCGGCCGGCGCGCAGGCAACCCGGAGCGTGCCACGGCAAGGCGAGCGACGCCCTCACCGCATCAGCCGCCCCAGCGTCCGGATGGCGTCGTCGATGCGCGGCGTGAAGCGCTGACCCGCCGACAGCCGCAGGTGGTGCGTGAAGCGGCCGCTGGCCGCGAACAGCGCGCCGGGCACGAAGCTCACGCCGGCGTCGAGCGCCTTCCAGAACAGCGCGAGCGCATCGACGTCGGGCGGCAGCTCGATCCACAGCACGAAGCCGCCGGCCGGACGCGTGATGCGCGTGCCCGCGGGGAAATGCCGCTCGACGGCCTCGGACGTGCGCGCGACCGACTCGCGGAAGGCCGCGCGCAGGCGGCGCAGATGCCGGTCGTAGCCGCCCGACACGAGCAGTTCGGCGACCAGCGCCTGGTTGAGCTCGGATGTCGCGACCGAGGTCGTGAACTTGTGCATCGCGACCACATCTCGCCAGCGGCCCGGCGCCATCCAGCCCACGCGCAGGCCGGGCGTGAGCACCTTCGAGAACGATCCGCACAGGATCACGTTGCCGCTGCGGTCCCAGTGCTTCAGCACGCGCGGTCGGTGCTCGCCGAACGGCAGCTCGCCGTAGATGTCGTCCTCGATCACCGCCACGCCGCGTGCCTGCGCCAGCGCGGCCAGCGCCTTCTTGGCGCCGTCGGGCATCAGGCTGCCGAGCGGGTTCGAGAAGTTGGGCGTCACCACCACCGCGGCGACGGCGCCTTCGCGGCGCGTCGCGAGGTCGAACGCCTCGACCGACAGCCCGGTGCGCGGATGCGTCGGCAGCTCGAGCGCGCGCAGGCCCAGCGTCTCCATGATCTGCAGCAGGCCGAAGTACGCCGGTGATTCGATCGCCACCGTGTCGCCGGGCCGCGTGGTCGCGCGCAGCGCGAGCATCAGCGCTTCCATGCAGCCGTTGGTGACGATCACGTCGTGCGGCTCGACCACGCAGCCCACGTCGACCAGACGCCGCGCGACCGCCTGCTGCAGCGGCGCGTAGCCCGCGCCCATGCGGTACTGCAGCGCGAGGCCGGGGTCGCGCGCGAGCCGGGCGTTGAGGCCGCGACGCATCTGCGCGATCGGCAGCATGAACTCGGGGCTCGGGCACGCCGCCGCGAGCGGCACGACGTCGGGGTTGCGGGCGGCCTCGAGGATCTGCATGACCAGCACGTTGACGCCGCTGACCGACGGCACGCGGCGCGGCCGCGGCGCGACCACCGGCTCGTCGAGCGCCACCGGCCGGGTCGCGACGAAGAAGCCCGATCGTGGCCGCGCCTCGATGCGGCTGCGCGCCTCGAGGTCGCGATACGCGGCCACGGCCGTCGCGACGCTCACCTGCTCGCGTGCCGCGAGCGCACGCACCGACGGCAGCCGCTCGCCGGGACGCAACGCGCCGGCGGCCATCGACGCGACCAACCGATCGGCCAGTGCGCGGTACAGCGGGGCGTCGGGGGCGGTGAAGTCGAGGGGCGCGTTCATGGAGGTGGGTCACGCACGGCGTTGGTCGCGGTCATGGTCGGCCCGCGGCGGCGACCGACACAGATACAGCACGCGCCCGCACCGACCGGTACAGAGCATGCCGCGAGCGTCTGTGTCGCGACAACGCGGCCGCATCTGCCGCTGTGCCGGTCAGGCCGCGTTGCCAAGACTGCCGGCGTCGGCGCGATCGGCGCTGCCACCGGGAGTCCTGTCGTGCACCTCGCCCTGCCTGCCACGCTGCTGCACCGGATCGCCTGCGTCGTACGCACCACCGGCCTGCGCCTGCGCGGCAGCCGCAGCCGCAGCATCGCCGAACCCACCGGCCACCTGCTGCGACTGCGGCCCGATCGCGCCGCGCGGATTCCGCGTGACGCGCCGTCGATCACCTGCATGCGCGGCTGCGTGTGGTTGACGGTCGCAGACGACCCGCAGGACCGCTTCCTGACGTCGGGCGAGGCCTTCGATGTGCCGCGCGATCGCGCCGTGGTCGTGCAGGCGCAGGACGGACGCGAAGCCGTGGTGTGCATCGACTGGCGCGACGCGCTTATCAGGTAAGCGCAGAGGCTTACCATCGCGTGTCGAACTGCAGAGGGAGGCACGCGATGGCCGCGGCAACGCTCACCGCGAGAGGACAAATCGTCATTCCCGCGGAGATCCGCGATCGCTACGGGCTGGTGGCCGGCACTCAGGTCGAGTTCGTCGATGACGCCGGCTCGATTCGTCTCGTGGTGCACCGCAGGGTGCCTCGCACCGATCCCGAAGCGGGCTACGGACTGGTGAAGGTTCCTCCGGCGCCAGCCGACCGCCCGCGCGGTCGGTTGGTCGACTTCGATGCTGCAACGCTTGCGCAGCGCGCGCGGCGCGGACGCTCGTGATCGCAGTCGACACCAACGTCCTGGCGCGGTTCTACTGCGACGACCCTGCCGACGCCGAAGCACGCCGGCAACGCCCGATCGCAAGGCGCCTGCTGGTCGAAAGCGGCCCGGTGTTCGTGCCGGTCACCGTCGCGCTCGAGCTCGAGTGGGTGATGCGCGGGTTCTACGGGCTCCCGGCGGAGTGCTTCTGCGCGTCGA
>JALORJ010000202.1 GCA_025459035.1 Burkholderiales bacterium | reverse complement strand
GTGCGGCATGCGGTGAAGCCGGACGCCGTGCAGGCCGCCCGGAGGCGATCGCGGATCAGGCCCGGCGGCGACGGCGCACGGCCGCGCCGGCCAGCGCCAGGCCGGCCGCCATCGCGGCGTAGGTCGACGGCTCCGGCACGACCGTGATCTCGAGGTACGGACGCTTCGACGCGTCCCCGAACGCCGACGACGCGTACAGCGACGCGAAGTAGCGATCGCGCGCACCGGCGACTTCCTTCTCGACGACGTCGCGCTGCGACAGCTCGACGCCGAAGTTCGACGCCGGGTTCGCGAGCCAGTCCTGCACCAGCGTGCGCACGTCGAAGCTCACCCACTGCTCGACCCCGGCCTGGACCACGGTCGAGGTCGGCATCGCGGCGACCGCGGGCGCGTTCTCCCACGTCGCCGTGGTCTCGCCCCATGCGCCGGTCACCCGGCGCAGGTCGGTCGTGACGGGGTGATCGGCGTCGGGGCTCTCGAACGCCGGCAGCGCGGGCAGCGCCCAGAGGTTGAGCGTGGCCGAACCGATCTTCGCCGGGTCGACCGACAGCAGCGCGAGATCGAACTGGATCAGCGTGCGGATACCGTGCTCGCGCAGCGGTCCGCCGGGCATCAGCGAGAACGGATCGGTCACCCCCGCACCGAGGAAGTTGCCGAACGGCACGGCGAGCGTCGGGATCATCGACAGCGTCGCGGTGTCGAGATTGGTGCGGCGTGGCGGGGTCGGGATGCCGAAGAACGGCTCCGAGAACTCGTAGACGAACACGTCCTTGCTCGAGCGTTCGTTCGGGGTCAGCGTGATGGTGGTGTCGGCCACGGCGGCGGCGGACACGAACGTGCCAGCGACGGCAAGGACAGCGGCATGCAGGTGACGGGACGGCTTCATGGATTGGCTCCTGTCGGGTTCGGATCGGTTCGCACGGGACAGTGGCCGGCTGCCCTGAAGCGATACGCGACCGGAGCGCGGACGGATTCAGCGCGCGTTCAGACGACGCGCGACGCGGCGCCTTGCGCACGGCACCGATCGCGGGCCGCTCTCGCGGCGGACGTCGCTCGGCGGACAACACGCGCCGCGTCGCGACGGCACGCCTACTGCAGGGTGCGCGGTTCGAGGTTGTCCGCTCGGTCAGGCATCACCGGCGGCATGACCGGCGTGTCCTCGACCGGCATCGACGGCGGGATCGGCGCGGCGACATCGCCGCGCTGGCGGCGCATCGCCGCCGCCTCGGCCACGGCGCGCGCGGTCCGCGGCGACTTCGGGTAGCCGGCCGCGTCCAGCGCGGTCTGCCATGCCCCGGGCTCCCATCCCTGCACCGTCGCGCGTCCGACGCTCAGCAACGGCGCACCGGTCGAGCCCGACGCGCGGCGCATCTCCTCCTGCACCGCGGCGTCGTGGGCGTCCTTCTCGGTGAACGGCACGCCGCGCAGCACGAGCAGCGCGCGCGCGTCGGCGCACGACGCCCCGCAGTCGAACGTGTACAGCGTCACCGGATGCTCGCGCACGGCAAGCGCGAGATCGAAGGGCATGTCGGATGTCGCCGGACCGACCTGCACCCGCCGCTGACGCACGTCGCGGGCATCGGTCGGCGGGCCGCGGTCGCTGTAGTGCGTGACGCCGGCCCGGTCAACCCAGCGCCAGAGGTCGACCGCGCGGGCCGCGGGGCTCGCGCACAGGCCGCCCGCGACCGCGATCATCAGGAGGACCGACCCCGCGGTCGAGCGGGCACGTCGGGCCGGGGGGATGTGGCGGTCACGGCCGCACGACTGCGCAGGCATCGAGGGTCTCCGGTTCGAACCCCGGCACGCGCCGCGGCGCCCACCGGTCGGCTGGAACGTCATGCATGCGAATGCCGCTCGACGCGCACTGCGCGCACGCGCTCCTGTCGATGCGCATATGACCGCAGCGGCGACGCTGCCGCCAGCGTCGCCGCGACCCGACACGCCTCAGGCGTGCGCGGTCGTCACCATGCCGCCGTGGCGCAGCAGAGCATCGATCGTCGGCGCGCGCCCGCGGAAGGCCTTGAACGACTCGATCGCCGGTCGCGCACCCCCGACGCCGAGGATCTCGCGCCAGAACCGCCGGCCGGTCTCGGCGTCGAGCACCCCGCGTTCCTCGAACGCCGAGAACGCGTCGGCCGACAGCACCTCGGCCCACTTGTACGAGTAGTAGCCGGCCGCGTAGCCGCCCGCGAAGATGTGGGAGAAGCTGTGCGCCATGCGGTTGAACGCCGGCGGATGCAGCACCGCGACCTCGGCACGCACCGCGTCGAGCAGCGCGCCGGGCGACTGCGTCCAGTCGTGATGCAGTCGCATGTCGAACAACGCGAACTCGATCTGGCGCACCGTCTGCATGCCGCTCTGGAAGTTCTTCGCGGCGACCATGCGCGCGTACAGCGCATCGGGCAGCGGCGCGCCGGTGTCGACATGACGCGTCATGTCGGCGAGCACCGAGCGCTCCCAGCAGAAGTTCTCCATGAACTGGCTCGGCAACTCGACCGCGTCCCATTCGACGCCGTTGATGCCGGACACCGCGAGATCGTCGACCTGCGTCAGCAGGTGGTGCAGACCGTGGCCGAACTCGTGGAACAGCGTCGTCACGTCGTCGTGCGTGAAGGTCGCGGGCTTGCCGCCGACCGGCGCGGGGAAATTGCAGTTCAGGTACGCGACCGGGGTCTGCACGCCGGTCGCCGTGGCGCGCCGCGCCATCGCGTCGTCCATCCACGCACCGCCGCGCTTGCTCGGGCGCGCGTACAGGTCGAGATAGAACTGCCCGACGCATCGCCCGGACGCGTCGTCGATGCGGAAGAAGCGCACGTCGGGATGCCACAGCGGCGCGGTGTCCGGCCGGATCGACAGGCCGTACAGCGTCTCGACCACACGGAACATGCCGCTCACCACCCGGTCCTCGGGGAAGTACTGCTTCACCTCGTGGTCCGAGAACGCGTAGCGCGCGACGCGCAGCTTCTCGGACGCCCACGGCACATCCCACGCCTCGAGCGCGGGGATGCCGAGCGTGTCGCGCGCGAAGGCCTGCAGCTCGGCGAAGTCGCGCTGCGCGAACGGCTTCGCGCGCTGCGCGAGATCGCGCAGGAAGCCCAGCACCTCGTCGGGCGACTGCGCCATCTTCGGCACCAGCGACACCTCGGCGTAGCTCGCGTAGCCCAGCAGCGCGGCGGCCTCGCGGCGCAGCGCGAGGATCTCGTCGATCACCGCGGTGTTGTCGAGCGCCGCGTCGCCCAGTTCGGACGCACGCGTGACCCAGGCGCGGTACAGCGTCTCGCGCAGCGGCCGGTGCTCCGCGTACTGCATGACCGGCAGGTACGACGGCATGTGCAGCGTGAACTTCCAGCCGTCGCGGCCGTCGGCCTGCGCCGCCTCGCGCGCGGCCTGCAGTGCGTCGTCGGGAATGCCGCGCACGTGGTCGGCATCCGTGACGTGGTGGGCGAACGCGTTGGTCGCGTCGAGCACGTGGTCCGAGAACGTCGAGCTCAGCGCCGCGAGCCGCTCCGAGATCGCCTTGAAGCGCGCCTTGTGTTCGGGCGCCAGTTCGGCCCCGCCGAGGCGGAAGTCGCGCAGGCGGTTGTCGATCACGCGCTGGCGTGTGGGCGACAGGGCCGCGAACGCCGCCGACGCGCGCAGCGCCTTGTAGCGCGCGAACAGCCCTTCGTTCTGCGCCAGCGCCGTGCCGTAGGCGGCGATGCGCCCGAGGTTCGCGTTGTAGACCTCGCGCAGCGCGGGGCTGTTCATCACCGCGTTCATGTGGCCCACCTGGCCCCACGCGCGGAACAGGCGTTCGTTCGCGTCCTCGAGCGGCTGGACGAACCCGTCCCAGGTCGGCGCCGCGGGGTCGGCCGCGAGGCGGTCGATCAGCGCGGTGTTCTGTGCGAGCAGCACATCGAGCGCCGGCGCGACGTGTTCGGGGGCGAAGTCCGCGAAGCGCGGCAGACCGGTGAAATCGAGCAGAGGGTTCATGGCAGGCACGTCGGGATCGGGACGTCGGGGTTCAAGGCGGGCCGGCACGGTCGGCCGGCGCGAGCAAGCAGACAACACCGGCGCGCGGCCGGTTCGCGATGCGCCGATCAGCGGGGCGGCGGGCGCTCGAACACGACCCGACCGCCGATCGTCGTGAGGCGCGACCGGCCGGCCAGCTCGATGCCCGCAAACGGCGTGTGCGCACTGCCGTCGGCCAGGGTGTCGGGACCGACGGTCCACCAGTCCTCGGGGTCGAACAGCACGAGGTCCGCGACCGCCCCCGGCGCGAGCGACGGCGCTGCGTGTCCGAGCACGCGCGCCGGCCCCGCGACGACCGGCCGCAGCGCCTGCGCGAGCCCGGCACCGCGACCGGCCGCACGCAACGCCAGCGGCAGCAGCAGCTCGATCGCCGACGCACCGGGCGTCGCTTCCGCGAACGGCAGCAGCTTGCCGTCGTCGTCGACCGGCGTGTGATCGGAGCACAGCGCGTCGATGGTGCCGTCGGCCAGCCCGGCGGCGAGTGCGTCGCGGTCGCGCAGCGTGCGCAGCGGCGGCACCAGCCGGGCGCGCGTGTCGAAGAAGCCGACGTCGATCTCGCTCAGCAGCACGTTCGGCCCGGCGACGTCGCAGGTCACGCGCTGGCCGGCGCGCTTCGCGGCGCGGACCAGCTCGACCGCCCCGGCGGTCGACAGCCGCTGCAGGTGCACACGCGCACCGGCTTCGGCCGCGAGCGCGAGCACGGTCGCGACGGCGACGGTCTCGGCCACGGCCGGGATCGGCGGCAGGCCCAGACGCGACGCGACAGCCCCGTCGTGCGCGACGCCGTGGCGCGCGAGCGCCGCGTCCTCCGCGCGCAGCCACACCGGCAGGTCGAAGGTTGCGGCGTACTGCAGCGCGCGCAGCAGCACGGCGTGGTCGGCCAGCGGGCGATCGGCCTGCCCGAAGGCGACGCAGCCGGCGGCACGCAGCGCGGCGAGCTCGGCCAGCCGCTCGCCTTCGAGGCGACGCGTGAGCGCACCCACCGGATCGACATGCGCGAGCGCGACACTGTCGGCGCGATGCGCGAGCTGCTCGACCAGGTCGGGCTCGTCGAGCGCCGGACGCGTGTCCGGCGGGCACACCAGCCGCGTCACGCCGCCGGCGACCGCCGCGCGCAGCACGGTCTCGAATCCACGGCGCGACGCCGGCAGCCGGGCGCACAGATCGATCAGTCCGGGCGCGAGCACACACCCGGCGGCATCGACGATCCGGTCCGGGGTGAAGTCGGCCGGCACCGCCCCGGTCGCGACGATGCGTCCGTCGGCGAGCGCCAGCGCGCCACGCGTGTCGGTGCCTGCGACCGGGTCGACCAGGCGTGCATCGGTGAACAGCAGCTTCGGCACCATGCGCTCAGACCCCGTGGAACGATGCGGTGCGCGCGAGCGGGCACGATCGACGGTGTCGCCCGCGACGCGCAGCGCCGCCGCGGCGCGGATCCCGACCGGCGCTCGCGACGCCCGCCGCAAGGGTCGCGGGTGCCGGCACGGGCGACATGGC
>JALORJ010000201.1 GCA_025459035.1 Burkholderiales bacterium | reverse complement strand
TTCGTCGCCTCGGCCCCTGGCAACTCGATCCTCGCGACGCAAGGCCTTGCCCCCGGCAAGTACCTGTTCGCGGTGTCGGGTCTGGTTCCGCAGACCGCGCGCTTCGGCGGTGCCTTCGGTGGCGTGACCGTGTTCGCCGTGCCGGAACCGTCGACCTGGGCCGTGTTCGCCCTGGGTCTGGGTCTGGTGGGCTTCGCCTTCCGCCGTCAGATGCACTGAGCGGTCTTCGCTCCTCGACAAGGGCAGCTTCGGCTGCCCTTGTCGTTTGTGGCGCAGCGGCCGGGGTGGTTCCACCCCGGGCCGGTCGCGGAGACCACCGTGCCGCGCCGCCACGCTGCAATGAACGACGCCGAAGTCCTCGCGGACTTCGGCGTCGTCGCTTGCGGCCCCGCACGCGGAGCGCGCGTCGGTCAGAGCAGCAGCGCGGTCCGCGCGTACGTCCCGCCGAGCACGGTCGCGGACGGCGTCGCCAGCCAGTTCTCCAGCAGTTCGGCATACACCTCGCGGAAGTCGACCCGCATCGGCAGATAGCGGCCCGACAGCAGGCTGGCCGGCGCGATCTGCGGCAGCACGCCCTGCACGCCCGGCGTCACGCCGTTGCCGACGAGGATCATCGACTGCGCGGCGCCGTGGTCGAACCCGTTCGAGCCGTTCGGGTACACGTTGCGCGAGAACTCGCTCCACAGCAGCACCAGCACCCGATCGGACAAGCCGTTCGCATCGATGTCGGCGAAGAACGCGCCGAGCGCCCGGTCGAGCTCGAGCAGCTCCTGCGCATGCCGGATCGGCCCGTCCTCGTGCGTGTCGTAGTTGCCCTGGCTCAGCGTGATCACCCGCACGTCGCTGTCCTGTCGCATCAGCTGTACGGCGTGGCGCAGCAGCGGCGCGACCCGATTGCCGGCGGGGTAGACCGCGCCCGGCGTCAGGGCGCCTGCGGCGCGGACCGCCTGCTCGGCCGCGCGCGCCGTCGTCATCGCCGCAATCACGCCGTCGAGCAGCACGTTGGTGCCCGTCGGCGCCTGCGTGAGCATCGACTGCAGACCCACGCCCACCTGGCTGCCGTTGCGCACGTGGAACGCCAGCGCGCTCGCGTCGGTGGAGATCTGCAGCGTGCGCGCCTGCAGGGCCGCAAGGCTCTGTGCGCTGCCGCCGTTGATCGCGATCGCGCTCAGCGGACTCGGGGCCGGCGGCAGCGTCTGGTCGAGACTGCGACCGAGCCAGCCCGTCGTGCGGGCGCGGGTCAGATCGGCCTCCCAGTAGATCTCGCGCGCCTGGAAGTGCGAGAAGTTGAAGTTCGGATAGCCGACCCCGTGCAGGATCGCCACCCGCCGCTGATCCCACAGCGCCTTGAGCGACACCAGCGACGGATGCAGCGCATGGCTTGCGTCGATCGGCAGCACGTCCGCGCGCGGCACCGCGAGCGCCTTGCGGATCGCCGCGTAGCCCGGATCGGTGTACGGGATCACCGTGTTCAGGCTGTCGTTGCCACCGGACAGGTGGATCGACACGAGGGTGCGCCCGGCTGCGGCGGCACGGGCGTCCCGCACGACCTGCATGCCGGGCGCGAGATGCATCGCGCCGAGAGCGGCCGACGCGCGCAGCAGGCGGCGCCGACCGGGAGAGAACCGGTTCATGGAAGGACTCCGAGGGATCTACAGAAGCTGGTATTCGGGTGCGAGGGCGCACAGGTAGAGCGCGTCGCGCAGCGCGCCACGGCGCTGCGTGCCGCGCAGCGGCAGCACACCGAGGCCCGCGACGACCGCGGCATGCGACCGCGTGCCCTCGCGTACGGCGCCCAGCCGCGCCAGCGCGACGGCCGCGATCTGTTCCGGTGTCGCCGGATCCGGCACGGCCGCCAGCATCGCGTCGATGGTGGTGTCGGGCACCCAGCTGTAGGCCACGCGCTGCGCCCACTGCGACCGCGCGGCGCAGGCCGTCGCGCCCAGCAGCCGCACGCCGGTGACATAGCCCTGCGGGTTCGGCGGGTTGAACGGGCTCTGCATCATCCGTTCGAACATCCACCCGGCCTCGCGCGCGTGGAACCCCGAGAACGGCACACCCATG
Source organism: Burkholderiales bacterium (assembly GCA_025459035.1). Lineage (GTDB taxonomy): Bacteria > Pseudomonadota > Gammaproteobacteria > Burkholderiales. Next base: position 3,469 of record JALORJ010000201.1, on the reverse strand, counting down.
CGCTGGTTGAGCGCGAAGCAGTAGTCCATCGGCGTCTTCACGATCGCGCGGAACTGCGGCGCCGCCCAGAAATGGTCGCTGTGGAACATGGTCCGCAGCACCTCGCGCAGATCGCCACCGGTGCGGGTCCAGGTCGCGACCATCTGGTCACGCAGCCACACGTTGACGCGCTCGTTGACGAACGCCTGGTAGAGCCGCGTGCAGATGCGCACGGCCGTGCGCGTGTCGCGCGCGAGCAGCTGCATCAGCCCGACGCCGTCGAACGCGGCAGTCTGGCCGAGGATCGTCTTCGGCCCCGGGTCGTGGCGCGTCGGGTCGAACACCCCGACATCGCCGGGGCCGATCGTCCAGCCCGTCAGCGCACGCGCCGCCTGCAGCACGGTCGACTCGGTGAAGTTGCCGCTGCCGACGGTGTAGATCTCGAGCAGCTCGCGCGCGAAGTTCTCGTTCGGGGCCGTGGCCACGTTCACCGCCCCGTCGAGGTACTGCAGCATCGCCGAGTCCTCGAGCACCGCGAGCAGGAACGGCTCGAAGCGTCCCGCCGCGTGCGTGCGCCAGCGCTCCATCTGCAGCGCGAAGCTCGCGGGCTTCACCAGCCAAAGACCGGTGGTGAAGTGCCCGTGCCAGAACCACAGCAGCTTCGACTGGAGCGGGCGGCGGCTGTTGAACAGCTTGAACAGCAGCGTCTCGGTGACCGCGCGCGGATCGGTCGACACGTTCGGAAGCGCGAGCGGGTTCGGGTCCGCCCAGACCGGGTCGGCGATCGTGTCGAAGTCGAGCAGGCTGTCGACCGCACGCTGGCGGCTGCCGAGGGCGACCAGCGCGTCCACCTGCTCGAGGCTGCCCCCGAACCCGGCGCGGCGCAGCAGGTGCGCGGCTTCGTTCCGTGTCCATGTCATCGAGAAATCTCCCGGTGCGACGCAATCCGTGGCTCCGATGCGAGAGCCGTCGGGCAGCCCCTTAGAAGACTCGGGCCCGGTTACAGAAAAGCGTTTTCGATCAGGGTGTTCCGGGAGCCCATCGGACCGGCGACACGCGGACGACGCGAATTCCTACAAGTATTCGTCTGCGAATGGCGACATCCCGCTGTCCTGTACGCAGCGATGCCGCCGAATCGGCGCTCCACGCGGCGCGATCGGGTCGCGCGCAGCCCTCGCACAAGGGGGCCGACGCCTGCCGCCGCCGATGCCCGGGTGTCGCCGAACGACGGCACCGCTGCTGCATTGCATCGTTCGCTGGTACAAACGATCCGTTGCCCGCGTGGCGCTCCGACAGCAGACCCGTCCATGGAACTCGACCCCTACATGGCGTACCACGGCAAGCGCTTCGACTACCTGATGCGCATTGCCGAACGGTTCTTTCCGTCGCGCGACGCGACCGCGATCGACGTCGGGCCCGGGCCGCTCACGAAGCGTCTGGCCGACCGTTACGCGACCGTGCACTCGATGGGGATCGACAGCCCGATCTTCGACGCGAACAAGCCCGACGCGGCGCAGCACATCGTCTTCGACCTGTCGCGCTGCACGCGCAAGGACGAATGGATCGCGCTGCCGCAGGTCGACTTCGTCATGTTCAGCGAGGTCATCGAGCACGTGTACTGCCCGGCCGACGCGATGCTGCGGTTCCTCGCCACCGCGCTGAAGCCCGGCGGGGCGATCGTCTGCTCCACGCCGAACATCGCCGCCTTCCACAAGCGCGTGCGCTCGGCCTTCGGCAAGACCCCGTGGCACCGCTGGGAGAGCGGACACCTGACCGAATTCAGCCGTCAGGACTTCGAGGTCATCGCCAGGCGCGCCGGTCTGCGCATCGTCCACCACGAGTTCGGCAACTACTTCGGCACGGACGGCAGCGCGCTGCGGCGCAAGGTGGTCGAGACCATCGACGCCGTCACCGGCGTGATCCCGGACATGCGGCGCGGCCAGCTGGTCCTGCTCGGCCACGGCTGAGCATCGCGATGGGGCCGCACCGACGGACCCGTCGCGATCGCATCGACATCGGCGGCCCGCTGGCACGCTGCCTGCAACCGGCGCGGCGTCCCAGCCGCCTTCCCGACCCGGCCGCCATCGTCATGCCCTGCACGTCCCGTCCGCGGCGCCCTGCCGCGACCCCCCGTCCTTCCCTGGGCAGGAGCGCCGCGTGAGTCGACGCATCCTGATGGTGTCGCCGACGCCGACCCACCCGGTCAATGCCGGCAACCGCGCGCGCATCGTGGCGCTGGTGCGGCAGCTGCGCAGCCTCGGTCACGACGTCCACTACGCCGTCATGCCGACGACCGAAGGCGACGATGCCGCGATGGCCGCGTTCTTCGGCGCCGACCGCTTTCACCGCATGCCGTGGCAACCGACCGCGGCGCTCACCAGCCGCGTCGCGATGGCACGGCGCAAGGCCGCCGCGCTGTTCGGCTCGGAGCGCGCGTGGATGTGGCATCTCGACGACTGGATCGACCCGGGCCTGCTGCCGGGCCTGCGGGCACTGGAAGCACGTCACGGCTTCGACGCGGTCTGCGTCGAGTACGTGTTCCTCACGCGCGCGTTCGACGCGTTCCCCGCGGCCACGCTGCGCATCCTCGACACCCACGACCGCTTCGCGCTGCGCCACCGCACGTATCTCGCGGCCGGCCAGACCCCGCAGTGGTTCTCGACCACCGAGGCCGAGGAGGCCGCCGGCCTGCGACGCGCCGACCTGGTGCTCGCGATCCAGGACCGTGAAGCCGACCTGTTCCGCGCGCAGCTCGCGGCCCATCCGGCCCGCGCCGGCGAGCGCGACCCGCGCGTCACCACCGTCGGCCCTCTGCTCGACCTCGACGCCGTGGTCGAGGTGCCCGACACGGCGTCGGCCGTGGTGATCGGCTCGGCCAATCCGCTCAACGTCGAGGCCACACGCTGGTTCGTCGACCAGGTCATGCCGCGCGTGCAGGCCCGGCACGCCGACTTCACGCTCTACCTCGCCGGCGACGTCGGCAACGGCATCGCCGACGCGCCCGGCATCGTCAAGCTCGGGCGCGTGGCGCACGTCAACGACGCCTTCGGCGCCGCCGCGATCACCGTCAACCCGGTGCGCGGTGGCACCGGCATCAACATCAAGCTGCTCGAAGCGCTGGCGGCCGGTGTGCCCAACCTGTCGACCGAGAGCGGACTGCGCGGTCTGGAAGCGCATCGCGACACGGCCATCCGCGTGGTGCCCGACACCGACGCACCGGCCTTCGCGGCGGCCGTGCTCGACCTGCTGGCCGACCGCGACGGCGCGCGCGCGCTGGCGCGGGCCGGACGCGCGCTCGCGGAAGCCTGGAACCGCACCCAGAGCGCCGCGCTCGTCGACGCGCTCGCCTGACGCCGCGCTCCCTTCGCCCCCCTCCCCGTCCCGATCCCCATGACCACCTGCACGATCTTCGGCGGCGCCGGCTTCATCGGCACGCACCTCGCCCGCCACCTGCTCGCGTCGAAACGCTTCGAACGCATCCATCTGGCCG
>JALORJ010000200.1 GCA_025459035.1 Burkholderiales bacterium | reverse complement strand
ACCTGCTGCTGCACTTCAACCTCGGCCGCTCGATCGAGCGCACCGAAGAGCGAGGCCGCACCACCACCACGTTCGGCGCCGGCTTCCAGTGGCGCGCGATCGGTGCGCTGCATGTGGTCGGGGAGGTCTATCGAGGCGACCCGTACGACGCGGCCTTCGACGCGCGCGCGGTCCAGTTCGGATTCCGCCACATCTTCAGCGACACCGTGCAGGTCGACGGCACCGTCGGTCGCAGCGACGCGAGCGGCGCATCGCCGTGGTTCACGCTCGGCCTGCGCGTCGTGTCAGGGAAGCTCTGGTAGCTACCGTGCGGTCGCGGCGACACCCGGGCGCACCGGCTGCGACCGCGTCGCACGCGGCCTTCAGCGATTCGGCGGCCGACCAGCCGACGCCGGACGCCCGGCCGCGGTGCCCACGGCGAGGGCGGCCGGCTCACTCGGGCCGGCCCGCGAACGCGAGCAGATCCCCCAGGTAGTCATCCATCTCCAGCACTTCCTTGCGCATCAGCGCATGCACGCCTTCGGCGCGCTTCTGCGCGAGCTTGAACAGCGCCGGGCCGGTCGTCTTCTCGAGCGCGGTGCCGTTGCCGGCGATCGGCCGCGCGAACGAGGCGTACCGCGTGATCAGTTCGTCCTCGTAGCTCACGATGGTCTCGACGCTGCCCGGGTCGCCCTGGCGCGCGCAGCGTCCCCAGAGCTGCCGGTCGACGCGGCCGGACTCGTGCAGTTCGGTGCAGATCACGTGCAGGCCGCCGGCCGCGAGCGCCTCGGGCGTCGGCTTGATGTCGGTCCCGCGTCCGGCCATGTTCGTCGCCACCGTCACGCGCCGGGGCTGGCCGCCCTGCGCCACGATCTCGGCTTCCTCCTTGTCCTGGCGCGCGTTCAGCAGCCGATGCTCGATGCCGGCCGCCGCCAGCCGGTCGGCGAGCGTCTCGGACGCGATCACCGACCGCGTCCCGACCAGCACCGGGCGCCCGGCGTCGACCTCGCGGCGCACCGCGCGGACGACCGCATCCCACTTCGCGTCCTGGGTGTCGTGGATCTCGATCAGGGCGTAGCGGCGCAGGATGTCCTTGCGCGTCGGCACGCGCGTGACCTTGAGGCGGTAGACGTCCCACAGCTCGCGCTTGATCTCCGCCGCGGTACCGGTCATGCCGGACAGGCGCAGATAGCGGCGGAAGAAGCGCTGGTACGAGATGCGCGCGATGGTCTCGCGCTGACCGGTGAGCGGGCAGCCTTCCTTGACCTCGATCATCTGGTGCAGGCCGGCTTCCCACGAGCGGTCCGCCATGATCCGGCCGGTGTACTCGTCGACGATCTGCACCTTGTGGTCGTCGCTGACCACGTAGTGCTTGTCGCGCGTGAACAGCAGCAGGCCGGTCAGCGCCTGACGGATCAGCTGCTCGCGCCGGTTCGGCCCGGTCCAGACGCCGCGCTTGCCGCGCGCGAGCGTCTCGAGCCGCTTCTTGCCGTCGTCGGTGATGCGGATGCTCGTGTCGTGGCGTTCGATGACAAAGTCGGTGCCCTCGACCAGTTGCCGCGCGAGCTCGAGCGCCTCGCGATACAGCCGCTCGAGGCCGCCGTCGCTGCGCTCGGCCGACAGGATCAGCGGCGTGCGCGCCTCGTCGACCAGCACGCTGTCGACCTCGTCGACGATCGCGAAGTGCAGCCCCCGCAGCGTGAGCTCGGCTTCGGCGCCGCCGGTCACCTTGTTCAGTGCGTAGCGCAGCGGCCGCGGCCGTCCCTTGAGCTTCATTCGGTCGCGCAGGTAGTCGAAGGTGACGTCCTTGTTGGTCGCGTAGGTGATGTCCTTGCGGTACTCGACGCCGCGGTCGTCGGGCTTGACCTCGTGCGTGACGATGCCGACGCTGAGCCCGAGCGCCTCGTAGACCGGACGCATCTCTTCGGCATCCCGCGCCGCGAGGTAGTCGTTGACGGTGACCACGTGCACCGGGATGCCCGCCAGCGCGGCGGTGCCGGCCGCCAGCGTCGCCGTGAGCGTCTTGCCCTCGCCCGTCTCCATCTCGGCCACGCGCCCGTGCAGCAGCACCCAGCCGCCGGCGAGCTGCACGTCGTAGTGACGCTTGCCGACGGTCAGCCCGGCCACGGTCCGGATCAGCGCGAACGCCCGCGCAATCAGCGACGGCGTGAAGCCGTCGCGCTTGAGTGCCGGCCGCAGCGCCTGCGCGGCCGTGCGCAGCTGCGCGAGGTCCATCGCGTCGTACTCCGGCTGCACCGCCTCGACGTCGCGCACCAGCCGCTCGAAGCGCGTGCTGCCCTTGCCGATCCCGCGCTCGAGCCACAGTGCGGGCCGGCGCAGCCAGCGGTCCAGCAGCGGCTCGCGCTTCTCCAGCCGCTCCGGATAGAACCCGTGGCCGAGGATGTCGGCCGCGGACAGCGTCTCGGTGCTCATCGCGCGGCGGACCTGTGCAGCGCTTCGGCCGTCACTCGCGTCAGAGCGAGAAGCGGCGCAGGAACAGCCGGCGCGCGGCGCGGAATGCCTGCGTCGCGAGCGGCTCGCTGCCGTGGTCGAAGCGCACGTAGGCGCGCGCGCCGATGTGCGTGCCCTCGGCGCCCTCGGGCAGCCGCAGCTCGAAGTGGAACAGCGGCTCCATCGCGACCGCGCGGTCGGACACCCGCGGGTCGAGCGCCACGGTACCGCCGCCGCGCTCGGACAAAGCCACGCTCGGCAGTTCGCCGCTCGCGGCGGGCACCTCGCGCAGCAACGTGGCGGGCAACGTGTGCGCCACGCGCCCGGCGAGCTTGACCTCGATGCGCTCGGTGCGGCTGCGCACGAAGTCGACGTCGTCCTGCGCGACGATCACCCGCACCAGCCGCTCGTGCGGCGGCGCGACGAAGCCCATCTGCTCACCCTTGCGCACGAAGCGCTGCGGCAGATCCCCCGGGTTCGACACGACGAAGCGACCGTCGATCGGGCTCCTCACCGTCAGCCCGGCCAGCCGCTCGCGGATGCGCTCGAGTTCGCGCTCCGTGTACTGCATCTCCTCGCGAACGATCTGCGCCTGCACCCGATCGCCGACCTCCAGCGCGCGCAGCTTGAGCCGCAGCTCCTCGAGGCGCGCCATCTCGAGCTTCTCCATCGGTGCGAGCAGCGGGTCTTCGAGGCGCATCAGCACCGCCCCCTTCGGCACGACGGCCCCCGGCGCCTGCGCCAGTCCGACGACGAAGCCCTCGGCACCGGCTCGCAGCACCGCCTGCTCCGGCACCCACAGCACGCCCTCGGTCCGGGTCCACAGCGGGAACGGCGCAAGGAACGCGAATGCCGCGATCGCCGTGAACACGCTGCCGGCGACCGCGAGCGCCCGCGTGCGATGGCGGCGCAGCGACTTGCCCGCGATCAGGTGCCACAGCCCCTTGGCCAGCGGCAGCACCAGCGACGAGAAACCCGCCCAGATCGCGAGCAGCACGCCGATCACGAAGTACTGCGTCGCGATGAACAGCACGATCGCGAAGGTGATCGACGTGCGGTAGACGAACGACGCGATCGCGTAGAACACGAACCACGCCTTCTCCGACACGCTCGCGTCGGGCGCCTGGGCCTCGCGCACGCCGAACGCGCGCCGCTCGACCAGGTACGCGAGATAGCGCTGCGCCCGCTGCGCGAGGTTCGGGATCTCCAGCGCGTCGGCGAGGATGTAGTAGCCGTCGTAGCGCAGCAGCGGGTTGCCGTTGAACAGCACGGTCGAGATGCCGGCGATCAGCATCACGTTGAAGCACGCGGCGCGCACCAGCCCGGGCTCGACCAGCGCCCAGACGAACATCGCGAGCGACGCCAGCGCGAGCTCGACCATCATCCCGGCGGCGCCCACCACCATGCGCTGCCACTTGCTGCGGAACGCCGACGACGCGGACGCGTCGACGTACGGCACCGGCAGGAACACGAGCAGCATCACGCCCATCTCGTGCACCTCGCCACCCTTCGAGCGCACGGCGCACGCATGCCCGAACTCGTGGCAGGCCTTCACGAGCGGAAAGATCACGATCATGCCGAGCAGGTTGCCCGGCGCCAGGATGCGGTCGGCGACGTTCTCGGTGAGGTCTGTCCAGTGCTGCGCCGCGACCGCGAGCCCGGCGACGATCAGCAGCGCCCACAGCACGAAGCCCGCCGGCGTGAACAGCCACCGGTACAGCGGCACAGTCGCCTTCAGCAGGCGGTCCGGATCGACCAGCGGCAGCTTGATCGACATCGGGTTGCGCACGTTGCGCCACCACTTGCCCTTGTTGAGCTTCTGCGACCGGCGCAGCAGCTCGTCGACGTCCGGCGGCACTTCGGTCTGCAGCAGGTCGGCCCCGTGCAGCTGCCCCAGCAGGCGGATCGTCTCGTCCTGCGTCGGCGCGTCGTCGCCGAGGCGATGGCAGGCAAGCTCCCAGGCGTCGTCGACGGTGCGCTCGCCGTCGAGCAGACCGATCACCTGCCACGCGGCCGGGTTGAAGCGATACAACCTTCGCGATGCGCGGTCCGACAGCACGTACCAGAGCTGACCGCGGTAGTGATGCCGATGGACTTCCGCGTGGGTCTTCAGGCGTGGCCGCAGCGCGGCCACCCGGTACCACGACGGGCTGTGCAGGTCGCTCATCGCCGCGGAGAGGTGGCGCGGGCGACGCTCACGGCAGCCACGACCACAGCTGCAGCCGCAGCCAGTCGGTCAGGGATCGTGTCCAGATCCAGATCAGGCGCCGCTCGCCGACCTCGATCTTGCCGACGCCCTCCATGCCGGGGCGAAGACGCTCGGCACCGCGATCCATCTTCGCTTCCACGCGGAAGTAGTTGCGGCCGTCCTCGGACGTGCTGACCGGCGTCACGCGCGCCACGTGGATCGGCAGCCGCTCGGTCGGCATCGCCGTCAGCAGCAGTTCGCCCGGCGTACCCACCGCGGCGTCGCGCACGTCGCGCTCGTCGACCTGCAGCACCACGCGCCAGTCCTCGAGCGGCGCGATCTCGAACAGCACCTGGCCACGCTGCACCGGCGCGCCGAGCTGCTGCGACAGGTCGCCGCTGACCACCACACCGTCGAACGGCGCGCGCAGCACGGTGCGGGCGAGCTTCTCCTGCGTGATCTGGAGTTCGGCGTCGGCCTGCTCGACCTGCGAACCGATCACGCGGATCTGCGCGCGGTCGTGGTTGGCGAGCGCCTCGCGGTACTGCTTGGTCAGCTGCTCGCGCTTCGCGGCGACCTTGAGCCGCTCGAGCTGCAGATCGCGGTCGTCCAGCCGCGCGAGCACCGCGCCCTGCTTCACCAGATCACCGGCGCGCACGTGGGCTTCGTACAGGTAGCCCTCGAACGGCACCGCGATCGCGCGCATCACCGCGCCTTCGATCTTCGTCGTGGCGGTGATCCGCCAGGTCCCGGTCGCGACGCTGAAGAACAGCGTGACCGCCGCCAGCAGCAGCGCCACGAGCTTCCAGGCGGCGTGGCCGGGACCGACCAGCTTCTTCCAGAACGCCGCCGACACCTCCCAGGCGCGGGCGATCGGGCCGCGCTCGGCGGCGCGCTGGATCTCGCCCAGCAGCGCCGCGAGCCCTTCGACCAGATCGACGTCGTCGGGCGTGTACGGCGTCGCGCGCTCGAGGCACAACGCCCCGACCGGGTCGCCCAGCCGCGTCAGGGGCACCGTCAGCACCGCGGCGTTGCCCTGCGCGTGGACGAGGTGTTCGTGGGCCTTCAGGACCTGCCCTTCGCCGGCCGGCCCGGCCGGGATCACGAGCGTCGACTTCTGGTCGGTCGCCTCGTCCATCGCCGCCTCGATGGCGCGCGTGAGCTCGGCGTTCTTCTCGAAGGTGACCGTGTGCGACAGCGCCTTGACCCGTGCGCGACGGCCCTCGATGACCGCGAGCGATGCACGGTCGCAGTCGAGCAGCGTCGCCAGTTCGGTGACGGTGGCGGTGGCCGCGGGCTCGAACCCGGCGTGTTCGAGGGCCGCGCTGAACACGTCGAACACGTGGCGCAGCCGGACCGCCAGCGTGCTGTCCTTGGTCGTGACCGTGCGGCGCAGCAGCGCCTCGAGCCAGCCGGCGCCCCAGGCCAGCTCGCGCGACAGCGCCAGCATGCCGCGCTCGTCGCGCGCCGCCAGCTCCATCGCGACCGCCCCGACCAGTTCGTTCTCGACCAGCACCGGCTGCGCGGCAAGGAAGCGGTTGCCGTCCCCACCGGCCGGTGCGGTGGCCGGTGCCCGCGATTCGAGGCACTGCTCGATCAGTTCGGCCAGCTTGGCGCGGTCGCGCTTGGCGTCGGGCCAGACCGCCGCGGGCACGAAGCCCTGGCCGTCGGTGCCCGCCAGCACGAGCAGGCCGTCGACCGCGTCGGCGCGGATGCAGGTGACCGCCAGCCAGCCGGCGCAGAACGCCTCGGCGCTGCGGGCCCCGGAGAAGCGTCCCCACGCGTCGTCCTCGGCGGCGGCCTGCAGGCGCGCGGCATCCGCGACCTGCAGGTGCGGCCGGGGGTCGCTGGCGTTGCCGGCAATGCTCATCGCGGTCTCCCTCGGCCCGTTCGAGCGGGCCCGCGTGTTCTGGTGTCGAGTGTAGACACGCAACATGCACACCTGACAACCCGGAAGAACGTCGAGCCCGGCCCGGCCGCGGGCGCCCGGTGTGCGGCGCGCGCCGCGTGGCGCGGGCAACATCGCCGGGCCGCGGTCGTCCGATCGCCTCGGCCGGCGCCGGCGTCGTGGCCGGTCCGCCCGGCGCTCGCCGCACCAGCCCCGCGACGCCGCCGCTGCGTTTCGTCACTTTTCGCCTGCTGCCGATGGACTTCGCCGCCGACCTCGCCTTCGCCTGTCACCTGGCCGACCTGGCCCGCCCGATCGCCCGCCGCTGGTTCCGCACCCCGCTCGACGTCGTCACCAAGGCCGACGCGTCGCCGGTCACGCAGGCCGACCTCGAGATCGAGACCGCCCTGCGCCGTGCCATCGAGGCACGCTTTCCCGCCGACGGCGTGCTGGGCGAGGAGCACGGCAGCACCCGCCTCGACGCCGCGCGCGTGTGGGTGATCGACCCGATCGACGGCACCAAGGCGTTCACGGCCGGCAAGCCGCTGTTCGGCACCCTGATCGCGCTGGCCGTCGACGGCGTGCCGACGGTCGGCGTGATCGACCAGCCGATCAGCGGCGAGCGCTGGAGTGCGGCCGCCGGGGGCGGGGCGGCGCTCGGCGACGCCCCCGTGCACGCCCGCCGCCAGCGCGGGACGCGGTCGATCGCCGATGCGGTCCTCGCCACCTCTCACCCCGACCTGCTGGACGGCGTGCCGGGACTCGCAGCCCTGTGCACCGCCCGCTTCCGCGCGATCGCCTATGGCGGCGACTGCTACAACTACGCGCTGCTCGCCAGCGGTCACATCGACGTCGTGATCGAGACCGGGCTCAAGACGGTCGACTTCGCCGCGCTGCGCCCGGTGATCGAGGCGGCCGGTGGCGTCATCGTCGACTTCGCCGGCCGCCCGCTCACGCTCGCGTCCGACGGGCGCGTGGTCGCGGCGGCCGACCGCGCCCTGGCCGACGAGGTACTGGCCGCGCTCGCGACCCTGGCTGAGGACCTGTGACGCGATCCCCCACACCCGCTCGAACGCACCTGACGGCGCCGCTCGGCGTTGGGAATGCTCACCGCGGAGCCCGCCACGGCTGCGCTTCGCGCCTTGATCGACACCGCCCGT
>JALORJ010000199.1 GCA_025459035.1 Burkholderiales bacterium | reverse complement strand
CGAACTGAAGCGCGTGATCGACGACTGGAAGCGCCGCCAGCAGCTCGCCGACGAGCAGCAGATGTTCGAGCGCTATCGCTACTTCACGGTGCAGTTCAACGCGGTGGGTGCGGGCGACGATCCGCGGCGCGTCGCGACCGTCACCGTGACCAACCCGCCGGTGAACGCACTCAACGAGCGCGCGCTCGACGAGCTGACCGTCGTGGTCGAGCACCTTGCGCGGCGCGACGACGTCGTCGCCGTGGTCTTCACCGGCCAGGGCACAGCCAGCTTCGTCGCCGGTGCCGACATCCGCCAGCTGCTGGAAGACATCCGCTCGCTCGACGAGGCGCGCGCGCTGCCGAACAACGCGCATCTCGCGTTTCGCAAGATCGAGCGCATGGGCAAGCCGTGCATCGCGGCGATCCAGGGCGTGGCCCTCGGCGGCGGCATGGAGTTCGCGCTCGCGTGCCACTGGCGCATCGCCGAGCCGACCGCGCGCTTCGGCCAGCCGGAGATCCGGCTGCGCCTGCTGCCCGGCTACGGCGGCACGCAGCGGCTGCCGCGGCTGCTCGCGTCGCGCCGCGGCGCCGACGGTCTGCGCGACGCGCTCGACCTGATCCTGGGCGGGCGCAACGTCGGCGGCACCGAGGCGCTCGCGCTCGGCGTCGTCGACGAGCTCGCCGACGGCAACGACGACGTCGTGTCGGCGGCGCACGCGCGCATCCGCGAGTTCCTGCACGCGAGCCACGACAGCGCGGTCGGCCGTGCGCTGCGCGAGCGCCACGACAACGTCGTCGCGTGGAATCGCGCCTCACCGCTGTCGCTCGATGCGGCGCTCGCCGATCCGCATCTGCAACGCGTCCACCGGCAACTGGAGTGGGCCGGACGTGCGGGCGCGCGCGACCGCGCGCTCGAAGCGATCCGCACCGGCTGGACCGACGGCTACGAAGCCGGTCTCGCGCGCGAGGCCGAGCTGTTCGCGCAGGCGGTCGTCGACCCCGACGGCGGCAAGACCGGCATCGAGCAGTTCATGGAGAAGCGCAGCCCGGCGCTGCCGATCCGCCGCGACGGTGTCCGCATCGCGGCCGAGCACACGGCGACGGCCGATGCCGAGATCGCGCGCGGGCAGCTGCTGCCGCGCGGCGCGCCGTTCTTTCCCGGCGTCACGCCGCTGCCCGCGTGGCAGTACGCGTTCGGCGTGCCGCGCGACCCGGCCACCGGCGAGCCGCGCTTCGGCGAACCGAAGCGCTCCGAGGTCGAGCTGATCGTTCCGGTCGAGAAGCCGCAGCCGAACGAGGCGCTCGTCTACGTGCTCGCGTCGGAGGTCAACTTCAACGACATCTGGGCGCTCACGGGCATCCCGGTCTCGCCGTTCGACTACCACGAGGAGGACGTGCAGGTGACCGGCTCCGGTGGCGTGGCGCTGATCGCCGCGCTCGGCAGCGAGGTCAAGCGCGAAGGGCGGCTGAAGGTCGGTGATCTGGTCGCGGTGTACTCGGGCCAGACCGAGCTGCTGAGCCCGCTGGCCGGCCGCGATCCGATGTTCGTCGGCTTCTCGATCCAGGGCTACGAGACCCGCACGGGCAGCCACGCGCAGTTCCTCGTCACGCAGGCGCCGCAGCTGCATCCGCTGCCGACCGACCTCACGCTCGAGCAGGCCGGCTCGTACATCCTGAACCTCGGCACGATCGTGCGCGCGCTGTTCACGACGCTCGACATCGCGCCAGGCAAGGCGCTGTTCGTCGAAGGCGCCGCGACCGGCACCGGGCTCGAAGCGCTGAAGAGCGCGACGCGCGCCGGCTGTGCGGTGACCGGCGGTGTGTCGAGCGCCGCGCGCGCGGCGTTCGTGAAGTCGCAGGGCGCGGTCGGCGCGCTCGATCGCACCGACACACGCTTCAAGGGGCTGTACACCTCCGTGCCCGAAGACGATCCCGCAGGCTGGGAAGCGGCCGGCACGCCGCTGCTCGACGCGTACCGCGCGCAGAACGGCGGGCGCCTTGCGGACTACGCCGTGTCGCACGCCGGCGAGACCGCGTTCCCGCGCTCGTTCCAGCTGCTCGCCGAGGGCGGTTCGATCGCGTTCTACGGCGCGTCGTCGGGCTACCACCTGACCTTCGTCGGCAAGGCGGGTGCGGTGGCGCCCGAGGCGATGCTGCGGCGCGCCGGTGCGCGTGCCGGCGAGGCCGTGCTGCTGTACTACGGCCCGGGCACCGACGCGCTCGTCGATGCCACCGGGCTGGAGATGATCGAGGCCGTGCGCGCCATCGGTGCGCGCACCGTGGTCGCCACGACCACCGACGCGCAGCGCGAGTTCGTGCAGTCGCTCGGCTTCGAGGATGCGGTCGCCGGCGTCGTGTCGCTCGAGGACATCCGCCGCCGCAACGGTGCGAACTTCGACTGGCCCGCCACCATGCCGCGGCTGGTCGACGCGAAACGCGACATCGAGACCTTCCGCGCCGGCGTGCGCGACTTCCAGGACCGCACGCTGAAGCCGTTCGGCAACGCCGTCGGTGCGCTGCTGCGCAGCCCCGACAACCCGCGCGGCGCCCCCGACCTCGTGTTCGAGCGCGCCGGCCACGACGCGCTCGGCGTGAGTACGTCGCTGGTGAAGCCGTTCACCGGCCGCGTCGTGTACTGCGAGGACATGGCGCACCGTCGCTACGCGTTCTACGCACCGCAGGTGTGGACGCGCCAGCGCCGCATCCTGATGCCGTCGGCGTCGATCCTCGGCACGCACCTGTGCAACGCGTTCGAGGTGACGCGCATGAACGACATGATCGCCGCTCGCCTGCTCGAAGTGACCGAGCCGTCGGTCGTGCCGTGGCACGACCTGCCCACCGCACATCAGGCGATGTGGGACAACGCCCATCAGGGCGCGACCTATCTCGTGAACCACGCGCTGCCGGTGCCGGGACTGCGCAGCCGTGACGCGCTGTTCGAGGCCTGGGCCGCCGGCGCGCGCGCCTGACCCTGCGTCCACCCCCACCGGCTGCCGGAGGATCAACGCGATGCACACCACGCAAGGCTCTGCTGTCGCTGCACCCGCCGGCCGTCTGGCCGGCAAGGTCGCGCTGATCACCGGCGCCGCGGGCAATCTCGGCACCGAGATCGTCCGGCACTACCTGCGTCAGGGCGCGACGGTGGTCATGTCGGGCCGCACGCGCGCGAAGCTCGAAGCCGCGCGTGCCGCGCAGATCGCCGAAGCGGGCGTGCCGGACGATCGCGCCGACATCGTGGTGATGGACGGCGCCGACCCCGACAGCGTGCGTGCGGGCGTCGCCGAGGTGCTGGCGCGTCACGGCCGCATCGACATCCTGCTGAACAACGCCGGCTCGGCCGGACCGCGCCAGCCGCTCGAGAAGGTGCCGCTCACCGTCGAAGAACTGGACGCGCTGCGCGCGGCCGGGTCGACCGACACCGAGACGCTCGCGATGGCCGCGCGCAACATCCTCGGCGTGTCGTGGAACATGCTGCGTGCCGCGGCCCCGGCGCTGTCGGCGGGCGCATCGGTGATCAACGTTTCGACGATCTTCTCGCGCACGCACTACTACGGCCGCACGGCCTACGTCGTGCCGAAGGCCGCGCTGAACGCGCTGTCGAAGCTGCTCGCCGAAGAGCTCGGCGTGCGCGGCATCCGCGTGAACATGATCCTGCCCGGGCCGATCCGAAGCGAGCGCATCCGCACCGTGTTCGCGGCGATGGACCAGCTCAAGGGCGCGCAGCCCGGCAGCACGGCCAACCACTATTTCGACCTGATGAGCCTGCAGCGCGGCTTCGACGACCAGCCGCCGCAGAAGGACTTCCCGATCCCGAGTGACGTCGCGCACGCGTGCGTGTTCCTCGGCAGCGACGAGTCGGCGGCGTTCAGCGGCCACGACTTCGAAGTGACGCACGGCATGAAGGTGCCGCCGGAGAGCCGCAGCACGCTGATGCACCGACCGTCGATGCGAAGCGTCGACGGCAGCGGCCACGTGGTGCTGCTCGTCGCCGGCGAGCAGGTCGACGACGCGGTGGGACTCGCGCGGCAGCAGACCGAGGTCGGCGCCCGGGTGATCCTGGGGCTCGCGAGCGATGCCGACTGCAACTCGGCGCTCGAGCGGCTCGCGGCGATCAAGCTCGACCGGCGCGTGGAGGTGCGGCGCTTCGACCGCGGCGATCCGGCGACGATGGACGAGGTCTTCGGCGAGGACTTCGGCGGTCCGATCACCGGTGCCATCGTGCTGCCGGCATACGGCCCGGAACGCTTCGGTGGCCGCGTCTCGGAGGCCGACGACGAGGCGGTCGCGTCCTTCGCCGACGACGAACTGGGCGGCGCGATCGCGGTGGCACGCAAGCTGAGTCGCTACTGGAAGGAGCGCAGCGACCTGAAGAGCGAGCCGCGCTGCGTGTTCGTCACCAACGGCAGCGACGGCGGCACCGATGCGTGGGCCAACCTGCTGCGCGCGGCGATCGAGGAGCTGATCCGCGTGTGGCGCGACGAGAGCGAGGTCGACGTGCGCCTCGGACGGCGGCGCTTCCCCGAGTGGAGCAACCAGGTCATCCGCTACGACAACCGCGAGAGCGAGAACCTGCCGTTCACCGCCGGGCACGTCGCACGGCTGCTGTTCAAGGAACAGCGCATCCGCCAGATCAACCTGTACCTGCCGTCAGCCATCGCGGAAGCGAGCGGCGCGAAGCGCGCGAGCGTCGGGTTCGTCGAGAACCTCGCCGGCCTGCACCTCGGGAAGGTCGCGCTGATCACCGGCGGGTCCGCCGGGATCGGGGGCGCGGTCGGCCGCCTGCTGGCGCTGGCCGGTGCGCGTGTGATGCTCACCGCACGGCGCCAGAGCGAGCTGGAAGTGGTGCGTCGCCGGCTGATCGCCGAACTGGAGGATGTCGGCTACCCGGGGGCCGAGCGGCGGGTGCAGATCCTCGGCAACGTCGATGTCGGTCAGCTCGACACGCTGGCGCCGGCGGTGCAGGCCACGCTCGCGGCGTTCGGTCGGATCGACTACCTGATCAACAACGCCGGCGTGTCGGGCGCCGAGGAGATGGCGGTCGACATGAGCGTGCAGGCGTGGAACGCCACGCTCGATGCGAACCTCGTCTCGAACTACGTGCTGATGCACGCCGCGCTGCCGTCGATGAAGCGGCAGGGCAGCGGCTACGTGCTGAACGTGAGCAGCTTCTTCGGCGGCGAGAAGTACCTCGCCGTCGCGTATCCGAACCGCAGCGACTACGCGGTCAGCAAGGCCGGGCAGCGTGCGCTGGTGGAGACGATGGCGCGCTTCCTCGGTCCGGACGTGCAGATCAACGCGATCGCGCCGGGCCCGGTCGAAGGCGAGCGGCTGAAGGGCACGGGCGGTCGCCCCGGGCTGTTCGAGCGTCGTGGCCGGCTGATCCTCGAGAACCGGCGCCTCAACGCCGTGCACGCGGCGCTCGTGAAGGCGCTGCGCCGCGGTCAGAGCGTCGACGCGATGCTCACGCGGCTGTCGACCAACGACGTCGCCGCACTGGCGGACGATGCGAGCGCACCAGCGGAGCTGCGCAAGCTCGCCGCGGACTGCCGCGCGCAGCTGAGCGACGACAGCAGCTGGGGCCGCTGCCTGATGACGCCGCGCATCGCGCAACGCCTGCTCGCACGGCTGC
>JALORJ010000198.1 GCA_025459035.1 Burkholderiales bacterium | reverse complement strand
AGGTCGGGCTGCAGGCCGGCGGCGACCGCCGCGAGCATCGCGGCCCCGACCGGCGATGTGTCGGCCCGCGGGCAGCACTCCACCGGCTGCTGCACGACATCGGCGCGGATGCGGGCCCACACCGTCGAGCGCGCGCCGCCGCCGGTCAGGCGCACGCGCTCGACCGCGACGCCGAGGGCGCGCAGCCGCGCATGCACGTCGCGCATCGCGAACGCGCAGCCTTCGAGCAGCGCGCGGGCGCAATGCGCGCGGCCGTGCGAAGCGGTCAGGCCGTGGAAGGTCGCGTGCACGTCGGCACGCCAGCGCGGCGCCATCGCCCCGGCGAGCGCCGGCACGAACAGCACGCCGTCGGCCCCCGGCGGCGCCTCGGCAGCGAGCGCGGACACGGCGTCGGCCGAGGCCACGCCGAAGACGTCGCGGAACCACGTCACGGCGCCGCCCGACAGCCAGCCCGGATGCGACAGCCAGTGGTCGCGGTCGAGCCAGCGATGCGTCTCGACCAGCGCGTCGGGGTCACGCGTCGCCGCGCCGTGCCGCGCGCCGGAGGCCTCGGCCGTGCCGAGCGAGCAGGCGAACGTGCCGGGCGCGGTGGCGCCGGCGCCCAGCGGGCCGGCAAAGTCGTCGCCGGTGCCGACCGCGACCGGCACCCCGGCCGGCAGCCCCGTCAGCATGGCGCCGCGTGCGTCGAGCCGACCCGCGACGGTATCGGCCTGCGCGATCCGCGGCAGCTGCTCGCGCGCCACGCCGAAGGCGTCGAGCAGCGTGGCGTCCCAGTCGGCTGCATCGAGGCCGAACAGCATCGTCGTCGACGCGAGCGCCGGATCGATCACCGCACGGTCGACGAGCTGGGCGACGACAAAGCTGACCGGCTGGTGCCACCAGGTCGGGCGGCACGACAGCGTGCCCGCACGCTGGAACCACGCGATCTTCGCGGCCATGTGCGTGGCGTCGCGCACGAGCCCGGCACGCTCGCGCACGAGCACCTCGGGCACGTGCGCGATCAGCGCGTCGCCGCGTCGGTCGAGCCACGGCAGGCACGGCGCGAGCGGGCGATGCGCGGCATCGGTCGGCACGCAGCCGTCGAGCTGGCCGGCGACCCCGATCGCGACGACATCGGTCGCGCGCCGATCGGCCACCGCGAGCGCCGCGCCGATCGCCGGCGCGAGGGCCTCGAGCCACAGGTGCGGGTCCTGTTCGGCGTGGCCGGGGCGCGGGAACGTCGGCCGGTAGCCGACGGCGCCTTCGCCGATCACGCGACCCTGCGCGTCGGCCACGACCGCCTTCAGGCTCTGCGTGCCGACGTCGATGCCGACGACGCAGCGCGGGTCGGTCACGCCGCGGCCCCGCCGCAAGGCGCGCGGCCGGCGTACTGCGCGATCACGCGGCGAGCGCCCGCGACACCCGCGCGCAGTCGGCGACGACATCGGCGAGCTGCGACAGCAGGGAGCCCTTGCGCGGGCTGTAGCGCCCCGCGAACGCGGCCGAGCCGATGGTGAAGCCGTCGGCGCCGGCGCGGGCGATCGCGTCGATGCGCTCGGCGCTGTCGACGTTGCCGGCGACGAGCAGATAGCGGCTGCCCAGCCCGCGCCGCGCGGCGCGGACCAGGTCGAGCGGGTCCGCGTCGGTCGCGCGATGCGCAAGCAGATCGGCGCCTTCGCAGCCGGCGTCGACGAACGCACGACAGTGCGCCTCGACGAGCGCGGGGGTACCGCCCAGCCGGGTCGGGTGACCTGACGGCTGCCCGGGAAACGGCAGGTACTGCGTGCGCGTGCCGGCGAGCAGCGCGGTGACCTCGGCGACCTGGGTGCCGCCGAGCAGGCGGTCGACGCCGAGATCGCGCGCCACACGCGCCGACGCGAGGCAGGCGGCAGCGGTCTCGCTCACCACCTCCATCCAGATCGTCGCGCCGTCGGCGCGCAGGCGAGCGACGAGCGCCTGCAGCACCGCCGGGGGCACACCCACATCCTTGAACCCCACGTGCCGCAGGCGCAGCGGCGCGATCTGCGCTGCAAGTTCGACGCAGTCCTCGACCGTGCGGTCGTCGCGGGTCAGCATGAAGACGAAGTCCACGAGCCGTCGGCACCGAGGGCGTGAAGAGGCAAATGTTGTACTTCACACAGCGCTTCAATTGCAAGCTTCAACGTCGTGTGCCAGCATCCGGCGCACTCGTCCTCACCGTGGAGACTCCGATGCGCGTTGCGGAATGGTGGCCTCGCGCTCCACGGCGGGCCGGGGTCGTCGCGGCCCTGCTGTGCGTGTTTCAGGTTCCACAGGTTCTGGCGTGGACGCTCGAAGAAGCCGCGAAGCCCTACGCCGGCACGACCCTGCGCACCATCGGCGAGGCGCTGCCGCCGCTCGAGGCGATGAAGGCGCTCGCGCCGGCGTTCACGAAGCGCACCGGAATCAAGGTCGAGATCGAGATGTACGAGCACTCCGAAGCCGTCAACAAGGTGATGCTCGACCTGAACGGCAAGCGCCGCCGCTACGACTTCATCCTGCAGCCGCACCGCGAGCTCGGGAAGTTCGTCGCCAACGGCCATCTCACGCCGATCGACGGCTTCATGAACGACCCGAAGCTGCGCGATCCGGCCTTCGTGCCCGAGCAGGCCCTGTACCCCGCGCTGTGGAAGGAGATCTCGTGGTACGGCGGCAAGCCGTACGGGTTTCCGTTCACGGCGCTCACGATGTACGCGTGGTACCGCGCCGATCTGCTGGCCGATCCGAAGGAGCAGGCCGGCTTCCGCGCGAAGTACGGCCGGGCACTCGCCCCGGCGCGCAACTGGCAGGAGTACCGCGACCTCGCCGAGTGGTTCCACCGACCCGACAAGGGGCTCTACGGCACCGCGCTGCAGGGCAAGCGGCACGAGGCGCTCTGGTACGAGTGGCTCAACTTCCTCTACTCGTTCGGCGGCGACGTGCTGAAGGTGTCGTCGGGTTCGCAGTGCGGACCGGTCATCGTCAACAGCCCGGCGGCGGTCGAGTCGCTCGACTACTACCGCTCGCTGCTCAAGTTCGCGCCGCCCGACTCGCTCAACTACTTCTGGGACGACGTGATGGCCCTGATGCAGCAGGGGCGCGTGTTCGAGCTGATCATGTGGAACGACTCGACCTACGCGGTCTCGGAAGACCGCAAGGCCTCGACGGTCGCCGGACGCATGGCGTTCGACATGCTGCCCGCCGGCAAGGGCGGCAAGGTCGGGCAGGTCGAGGGCTGGAGCTACCTGATCCCCGCGGCGGCGAAGAACCGCGAAGCCGCATGGCTGTTCGTGCAGTGGATGATGGAGTACCGCCAGCAGCTCGCGCAGCACCTGGGCGGCGGGGCGTCCGCCCGGCCCGACGTGTACGCGGCGCCCGAGGTTCGCAAGCTGCCGTACTCGAAGGCGTCGATGCAGACCAACGAAGTCGCGCGCCCCAAGGCCACGCTGCCGCAGTCGGGCGAGATGACGGACATCCTCGTGCGCGAGCTCTCCGCCGCGCTCGCCGGCGAGAAGACCTCGAAGGCCGCGCTCGATCGCGCCGCGAAGGACATCGGCACGCTGCTGGGCAAGTGCGCGCCGCTCGAGTACCCGGTGCAGTGACGGCCGCCGCGGCGCGCCTCGGGCGCGACCGCGCCGTCCCGGCGCTGTTGCTGGCGCCGGCCGCGATCGTCGCCGTCGCGGTGCTGGTGGTGCCGTTCTGGCTGATGGCGTGGACGGCGCTCACCGACCTGAGCTATGCCGATCCCGACCGCTCCGGTCGGTTCGTCGGCATCGCCAACTTCGCGCGTCTCGCGACCGACGACGTGTTCGGCGCGAGCCTGTTGCGGACCACCGCCTTCGCGGTCGCCGCCACCGCGCTCGAACTCGTCGCGGGCTTCGGGCTGGCGCTGCTGCTCGTGCACGCGGTGCAGCGCCGCCGCTGGCTGCTGACCGCCCTGCTCGTGCCGATGATGCTGGCACCCGTGGCCGTCGGCCTGATGTGGCGGCTGCTGCTGCAGGGCGACTTCGGCGTCGTGACGTGGATGCTGCGCGCGAGCGGACTGCTGGCGCGCGACGCCGCCATCTTCTCGAACGCATCGCTCGTGATGCCGGTGCTGGTCGCGATCGACGTCTGGCAGTGGACGCCGTTCGTCACGCTGATCCTGCTGGCCGCGTTGCTCGGGCTGCCGCGCGCGCCGTTCGAGGCCGCGACGATGGACGGCGCCGGCCCGTGGCGACGCTTCGTCGACGTCACGCTGCCGCTGCTGCGCCCGGTGCTGGCGCTGGTCGTGCTGCTGCGGCTGATCGACGCGTTCAAGGAGTTCGACAAGGTCTGGATCCTCACCGGCGGCGGGCCGGGCGACGCGAGCGAACTGCTGTCGCTGTACGCGTATCGCGTGAGCTTCCAGCGCTGGGATCTGGGCTACGGCGCGGCCGTCGCCGTCGCGATCTACGGCGCGGTGCTCGTGCTGTGCACCGTGCTGCACCGGCTCGCGCGCAGCCGATGAGCCGCGGCTGGCGCGCGTTCGGGGTCGGCGTGCTCGCGCTCGCGGCGGCGGCCGCGCTGCTGCCGTGGCTGTGGCTCGTGGCGACGTCGTTCAAGGGCCGCCTCGACATCCTGTCGCCGGTGCCGACCTGGACCTTCGTGCCGACGCTCGCGAACTACCCGGCGGTGTTCGTCGACAAGGACTACCTGCCGCTCCTGTGGAACTCGGTCGCGATCGCGACCGCGTCGACGCTCGCTTCTCTGGTCATCGGCGCGCCGGCCGCGTACGTGTTCGCGCGCCACGACTTCCGCGGCCGCGAGAACCTGTTCTTCATGTTCCTGACGACCCGCATGGGTCCGCCGGTGTCGATCGCGATCCCGCTGTTCCTGATCTTCACCGCGACGGGCCTGATCGACACCCTCGCGGCCGTGGTGATCGCGCACACGTCGTTCAACCTGTCGCTGGTCGTCTGGATGATGCGAGGCTTCTTCGCCGACGTCCCGCGCGAGATCGACGAGGCCGCGATGATGGACGGGCGCTCGGCACTGGGCACCTTCGTGTGGGTGGTCGTGCCGCTGGCCGCGCCGGGACTCGCCGCGACCGCGGTGCTGTGCTTCATCGCGAGCTGGAACGAGTTCCTCTACGCCTTCATCCTCGCCGCCTTCGACGGCCGCCCGCTGACCGTCGGCATCCCCGGCCTCGTCACCCCGCACGGCACGCTGTGGGGCCAGGTCGCCGCCGTCGCGGTCGTCGCGACCCTCCCGATCGTCGTGTTCGCGATGCTGGTCCAGAAACACCTCGTCCGCGGGCTGACGCTGGGAGCCGTGAAGACGTGAGCCACCCGGCGAGGGGCCCCGAGCGAAGCGCGGGGATCGACGGCAAGGCGAGCGGCTTCATTCGCCGACCACCGGGCGATGGCATTCGCGCCCGAGGCAGCGGAGGCGAAGACGTGAGCCACCCGGCGAGGGGCGACAACGTGAGCCACCCGGCGAGGGGCCCCGCGCAGCGGGGATCGACGGCAAGGCGCGCGTTGTCGTCGGGCGAGCCGATCGGCCGTGGCTCGCCACGTAGGCCCGCGAGCCCGGCCGCGCAGCGGCGGATCGACGGCAAGGTGAGCGGCTTCATTCGCCGACCACCGGGCGATGGCATTCGCGCCCGAGGCAGCGGAGGC
>JALORJ010000197.1 GCA_025459035.1 Burkholderiales bacterium | reverse complement strand
GCCGCCCGAGGGTGAGGGTGCCGACTGCGTGAGCTGATGCGCGACGAGCGACAGGGGGCCGGCGGCAGCGTCGACACGGCGTACGCCCATGGCTGGCGGGCTGGCAGCGGCTGGTGCACGTCAACGGCGATGCCGCGGCCGATGAGCGGATCGCGGCGGTGCGGGCAGCCGATCCGCGCTTCGTGGCGCAGGCCGATCCGATCGACCTGCACGCGCACGGCGTGCACTGAACCGCCGTAGCGGCTGGCGCGTCGCCGCGCGTGCCCTGCGCCGTGCGTCGGCGTCAGTGCGCGACCGCGGCGTCGCCGACACCCAGCATCGCGGCCATCAGCGCGTCCATCGCTTCGGGCACGCACGCCGGATCGTCCGCGTCGACGCCGCGCGCGGACGCGTGGTCGCCATGGCGCAGCGTTGCCTGTGCGGCCAGGAAGCGCGCGAACGCGTGGGTGCCGTCGTGCGCCGGCCGTGACATCAGCGCGGCCTTGCGCCGCTCGGCGGGGTCGAGCCGGAAGATGGTCTCGCCCTCCTTGACGGTCTCGGTGACGCGGATGCGATCGATCGTGTTCGGGTCGCCGCGCGTCGGGTCGCGCGACAGGATCGCGAAGTCCGCGAGCTTGCCGACCTCGATCGAGCCCTTGGCCGCCTCTTCGCCGTACTGCCACGCGGCCCACAGCGTCATGGACTTCAGGCCGGTGATCACGTCCACCCGCTGATGCGGCCCGATGACCTTGCCGGAGCCGCGCGCCACGCGCGTGACCGTGGCATCGAGCACGCGCATCGAGTCCGGGAAGGCCACCGGCGCGTCGTGGTGCGACGTGAAGATCATCCCGCGCTGGCGCAGCCAGCCGGTCGGCGAGATGTTCGGCCCGAGCACGGGGCCGACGGTCTTCGCGACATGCCAGTCGCCCCAGTAGAACGTGTGCATCGGGAACAGCGACGGCATGATGTTCAGGCGCTGGTACGCGTCGACCTGATCCGGGCGCAGGAACTGCCCGTGGATCAGCACGTGCCGCAGCGCACGCCCCTTGTCGGCGCCGTGCTTCAGTTGCGCCACCGTGTGCGCCGCGATCAGCAGGTCCGACGCCGCCTCGCCGTTGGCGTGCGTCAGCAGCTGGACATCGTTGGCGTAGGCCCAGTCGATCGCATCGATCGCCTGCGCGGTCGTGACGGCCGGGTAGCCCGCATAGCCCTTCGGATAGCGCCCGACCGGCGCGTAGTAGGGCCGGTCGCGCCACGCGGTGAAGCCCTGCGGCGAGCCGTCGAGCGACAGCTTGGCCCCGGCCACGCGCAGGCGGTTGCGGTACGTGGGGCTCAGATTCGCCTTGATCACGTCGCGGTCGACCATGACGTCCGGGTACGACGCGACGTCGATCTTCAGCGCGCCGGTGTCGGCCACGCGGCGCATCACCGCCAGCTGCGGCGGCATCGTGCGACCGTCCTGCGCCGTCGTGTAGCCGAAGCGTGCCCACAGCGCGGTGCCGGCACGGAAGAACGCCTCCGAGCCGTCGACGCCGACCCGGCCCATCAGCTTGAACCCGGCCGGGATCATCGCGGTCTCCTCGAGCACGCCGTCGGGCTCCTGGCTGTCCGGGCGGCGTCGGATCACGCCACCGGCCGGGTCGACGCTCTGCGCGGTCACGCCGGCAACCTCGAGCGCCTTCGAGTTGAACGCGGCCAGATGGCCGGACTGGTGGATCAGCATGATCGGCACGTCGGTCGACACCGCGTCGAGGTCGTCGCGCGTGGGGTGGCGCTGCTCCGCCAGCGTCGACGGGTCGTAGCCGAAGCCCACGATCAGGTCGATCTGCTTCACCGCGTCGGCGTTGGCGGCCGTCCAGTCGCGCAGCGTCTGCTGCAGCGACGCGATGTCGGTGACCCGGCCGTCGGGCGGTGCGAGCAGGTTGGCCGCCAGCGCCTGCAGGCCGCCCATCATCACGTGGCCGTGGCCGTCGACGAATCCCGGCACCAGCGTGCGGCCCTTCAGATCGATCAAGCGCGTCGCGGGACCGCGCAGCTTCATCACCTGCGCACGCGTCCCGACGGCGACGATGCGACCGTCGCGCTCGGCCACGGCCTGCACGCGCATCGCGTGGTCGTCCATCGTCAGCACCGTGCCGCCGGACCAGATGCGATCGGCCGGCTGCGCCAGCGCGACCGCGGACGCGGCGCCGAGGGCAAGGGTCAGGGCACAGGTGAGAAGCAGGCGGGTCATCGCGGCACAACTCCTCGATAGGCGGGACGCCGGCAGGACGGCCGGCAATCGACGGCAAGCGGGTGAGGCGGCGTGCGCAGGCGCGGGCGACACCACGCCTCCGGGAGGGGATCGGCCACGTGCGCGCTGCTGCGGCACCGCCAGGCCGCGGAACCGAGTCTCACATGCGTCGCAGCGTGCCGGTGAACGGCCGCCGGGCGCGACGCATCACGCGTCGGGGTCGCGCTCCGTCGGCGGGTAGGGATCCGCGACGAACGCCGGGCCCTTCATGACGATCACCACGACGCAGCCGATGGCCAGCGTCAGCACGAGCGTCCAGTGCAGCGTGATCACGCCGACCACGCGGTAGATCAGCAGCAGCCGGTCACCCTGCGCATGCGACGCGTCGGGCTGGATGGCGCCGATCACGACGCCGAGCAGCGCCGGCAGCAGCGTTCCCCACGCCAGGATCGACGGCAACCGCTTCCACAGCGTCCATTCGAGGCCGGGCGCGGCCCGCCGATACCCGGGAAGCCGTTGCAACCATGTCATCGCGTCGCGTCTCCGGGTCGGCGGATCGGGGTGGGGAGCCACGCAGGCGTCGTGCAACCACGGCGCCGCATTCGTCGCGGTTCAGACGCCGGTTCGCGCACGCGGTTCGCGATCGGGCGCCAGGTTTTTTTGTACCGGGCGCGGCAGACGCCGGTGGACGCAAGCGCTTCGGGGGACTGTGCTCGGCGCCGCCCGCCCGGGGTGGCGCCGGGGTGAACGCA
Source organism: Burkholderiales bacterium (assembly GCA_025459035.1). Lineage (GTDB taxonomy): Bacteria > Pseudomonadota > Gammaproteobacteria > Burkholderiales. The sequence continues at coordinate 3,960 of JALORJ010000197.1, read as the reverse complement.
CCTGCCCGGCGCGCGGGCCCCACCGCGTGCGCCACGGGCCGCCCGGCGCGAGGCGCACCCGCGACCGCGCCGTGATCGCTCAGCGCGTCAGCGGGAAGAACGGCACCGGCGTCATCAGCCGGTTCTCCTGCGCTTCGAGCGCGCCCAGCTGTGCGCTCTCCTGCGTGTACGCGAGCCATTCGGGATCGGCCCACATCGCGGCGCGCTTGCGTTCGCGGTCGCCGGCGTTCTCGTAGGCCCAGATGTGGATGTACTGGTTGACGTTGCCGGTCTCGGTCACGAGGTAGGCGAACGGCTGGCCGAGGTGGCGCGTCTGCGGCCCCTTGCCCTTCTGCTCGTAGAGCGCGAGGTGCGCCTTGATCGTGCCGGGGCGACAGGTGTAGGTGCGAACGTCGAGCAGCATGCGGGTTCCTCCCGGGGGCAGACGAAGCGGTGGCGACGAAGCGGTGGCGGCAAGCCGTCACGCATCGCACGGCGGCTCGGGAGCGCGAGGGTACCCAGTCGCGGCCGGGACACGCCGGCCCCCGATGCGGTGTCCGGGGCCGGTTCATGCCGAACCCGAATGAAGACATCGCGAAGCATCACTTCGCAGGTCACGCAGGCCCCGGCAGGCTCGCGCCTCGGACGATGGGGTGGCGTGGAGCGGAGCATGAGTGCGATCGAGCAGGCGTTGCAGCGACTGGACCCGGCGTGGCTTGCCGACGCCCGCTTCGCCCTGGGGCCTGACGCGACCGCCGTGTTCGCGGCCGACACGCGCGAGGTCGGCAGCGTGTTCCAGCCGGTGACGGTCGCCCGCGACGGGCAGGTCCTCGGTCATCAGGGGCGTGTACGCGTGCGCACGGCGGCGGGCGTGGTCCAGGCGGCCGGCTGGGTCGGGCTCGCGGACGGTGTGACCGATGCGCACGCGCTGTCGATCGACCGCTGGTCGCGCACGCTGCACGCCGTCAACTACGCGTCGGCGTTCGCGGCCGGGCAGCGTCTCTTCCTGCGCGTGCAGCCGCGGCTGATCGAGTCGGTCGGGCGCGGCCACGGCCGCGTCTTCGAGGGCATCCTCGCGCGGCTCGGCATCCCGACGCGCGCGGTGGTGATCGAACTGCCGGCGTGGCCAGGCGCCGACCCCGCGCTGATCGAGCGCGCGCTCTGGAGCTATCGCAGCCTCGGCTACAAGGTCGCGTGCGACTGGCCCGATGCGGCGGTCGCGCCGCCCCTGTCGCGCGCGGGCGGCGTCGTTCCGGACGTCGTGCGCATCGACCTGCGGGCGCCGTGCGCCACCGACGCGATCGCGGAGCGCGCCGCGCGTGCGCACGATGCGGGTGCCCAGGTGCACGTGGCAGGCATCGAGACCGCCGCCGACCGTGAGGTCGCACGCGCCGTCGACGCCGAACTGCTGTCCGGCTGGGCTGTCGGCCGACCGCAGCCGGCCGGGGCAATCGCAATGCCGGCCGGCACCCGAACCGTCGGCGACCGACTGGTCGTCGAAGCGCTGCACGCGTGACAGGGTGTCGTGGCGCGCCGTGCGCGGTTACCGTGTCGCGTCATGCCCCCCTCGAACGCCGGAGATCGACATTGGATGCCGAATCGTTGCGCGCGCTGCAGGCGCCGCTGAAGTCGCTGTACCGCGAAACCCCTGATCGCGCCCGCATCACGCTGCGGGCGTCCGGCGAACTGGGCGCGGGTGCGCCGACGTGCCGAGTCGACACCGGCCGGGCACTGGTCGAGGCCGGGCTGCACCCGGCCACCGGCGGCGACGGCAGCTTCGCCTGCTCCGGCGACATGCTGCTCGAAGCGCTGGTGGCGTGTGCCGGCGTGACGCTCGGGGCGGTCGCGACCGCACTTGGCGTGACGGTCGAGCGCGGCAGCGTCACCGCCGAGGGCGACCTCGACTTCCGCGGCACGCTCGGCGTGGACAAGCTTGCGGCCGTCGGTTTCACCGCGATCCGGCTGCGCTTCGACGTGGTCAGCGACGCGTCGCCCGAGACCCACGCGAAGCTGCTCGAGCTGACCGAGCGCTACTGCGTGGTGCTGCAGACGCTGCGCGCGGCGCCGGTGGTGAGAGCCGAGCTGCACAGCGCTTGACGTCGGCCGGCGTGCGGTGCCGGTGCGCCCCGGGCTCGATGGCAATCGGTGGCGCAGATGCTCCGGACACGGTGTCCGCCGCCGACGGCCGGTCCGGTCGGCCAAGCGCGCCGGTGGGGGCATCCGCGCCATGACCCGGTCGCGTCGGCGCGCGGCCGGCCCCCGCGATCCGGCGCGCCACGAACCCGGGCCGCGATGCAACACATCTATTTGCGGACCGCTGCGCCATTTCCTTTGACTTGCGGCCCCGCGACGCCTACACGTGGTCGGTGGAACCGAGAGCGCGACCCGAACGTGCCGCGTTCCACCGAGACCCGACCGCGCGCCGTGCAACCTGTGCGACGGCGGCCGGCTCGACCTCTGCCAGGAGCCTCACCTCATGCATCGCATCCGTCATGGTTTCGCCGTTGCTGCATTCGCCGCGTCCGCACTGCTGGCCGCCCCGGCCGCGCACGCCGTCTCGATTCTCGGTGACACGTTCGACGTCACTGCCGACATCGACGGCACGACCGGCGGCGGCACCGCGGTCGCGGGCTCCGGGGCCGGCGACGTGCGCAGCGTGCACGTGTTCTGGGTCGACGGCGACTCGTTCGACGTGGTGATCAAGGTGAGCGACAACGCGCCGGGCGGTGCGCCCGATCTCGGATCGATCGTGATCACGCTGTCGGGCCTCGACTTTCCGGGTCACAGCATTCTCGGGGCCAGCTTCAACGGCGACGCCAGCGACTACTTCGGCTACCTCGCTTCGCCCGACAACCCCACCGGCTCCGCGCCGATCGGCGGGCCGTCGGTGGCCACGACGGCCACGTCGGTGACCGTCACGATGAGCAGCTTCAGCGCGCAGCTGGTCGGCGACCAGCCCACCTTCCGCTTCGACGTGCGCACCGTCGTGCCCGAACCCGGCACCGTCGCCGCGACGCTGATCGGCCTCGGGTTGCTGGGGGCCGGCATGCGCCGTCGGTCGCAGTCGCAGGTCGCGACGCGCTGACGTCGTTGCGGCGCGCGGGCGACGTCTCGCTCGCGCGGCCGCCGCAGCCTGCTTCACCTTGCGAGCGCCGCGCGCGGACCTTGCGGGGTGAAGCGCGCTGACCGTCAGGTGCCGCAGAACGTGCGGTAGCGCGCGGTCACGTCGACCGGCGCCGGCTCGGCGTAGCGATCCAGCGCCGGGTCGACGTCGAACGGGCGCCGCACGGCGTCCAGCAGCTGCTCGAACGGCCCCAGATCAGCGTGATCGGATGCCGCCGTCAGCGCTTCCTCGACGCGGTGATTGCGGGCGATGACGCGCGGGTTGGTGCGACGCATCCGCGCGGCGCGGGCCACGGCGCGCTCGGTCGACGTTGTGCCACCGTCGTCCGCCGCGCAGCGCGCGCGCCAGCGCGCGAGCCACGCGTCGATCGCGGCCAGATCGGTGAACTGCTCGCGCAGCGGCTCGGCACGGCCTTCGGCGGCGTCGGCCAGGTGCCACCACGCGCGCGTGAAGTCGACGTGCTGCGCGTGCAGCAGCCCGAGGAAGTCGTCGGCCAGCGCCGTGTCGTCAGCGGTATCGGCATCCCCGGCAGGCGCCAGTCCGAGCTTCGCGCGGCGGCCGTGCAGCAGGTGCGCGGCGTGGCGTGCGGGGAATGCGTTCAGCACCTCGGTCGCCGCCTGCACCGCCGCCTCGCCGTCGGCGTCGATCACCGGCAGCAGCGCCTCGGCGAAGCGGGCCAGGTTCCACTGCGCGATGCGTGGCTGGTTGGCATACGCGTAGCGCCCGGCATGGTCGATCGAGCTGAAGACCGTCGCCGGGTCGAACGCTTCCATGAACGCGCACGGGCCGTAGTCGATGGTCTCGCCCGACAGCGCCATGTTGTCGGTGTTCATCACGCCGTGGATGAAGCCGACGTT
>JALORJ010000196.1 GCA_025459035.1 Burkholderiales bacterium | reverse complement strand
ACCCGCGCGGCCGCGACCCGCGCCCGAGGCCGTCGCGGCGGCGCCGGCAACCGGTGCGCCGGCGACCGGTGCGCCGGGCAAGGCCGTCGAGGTCGCGAAGGCGGTCGAGTCGCCGAAGCCCGCTGCGCAGCGGGCGCGCTGGACCTACGACGGCAAGACCGGACCGGCGCAGTGGGCGCGGCTGTCGCCGGACTACGCGACCTGCGCCGAGGGCCGACGCCAGTCGCCGATCGACATCCGTGACGGCGTGCGGCTGCAGATCGACGCGCTGAAGTTCGAGTACCGGCCGTCGCCGCTCGCGATCACGAACGACGGCCACACGGTGCGCGTGAACTGGGCGCCGGGCAGCCAGCTGGTGGTCGCCGGCAAGCCCTACGAGCTGAAGGAGTTCCACTTCCACAAACCCGCCGAGGAGAAGATCTCCGGACGCGGCTTCGACATGGCGATGCACCTCGTGCATCGCGCGAAGGACGGCGCCACCGTCGTCGTCGCGCTGCTGCTGATGGCCGGCAACGACAGCCCGTTCATCCAGACGCTGTGGAACAACCTGCCGCTCGACGTCGGTCGCGACGTCGAGCGTGGCGATCTCAAGCTCGACCTGATGCAGATGCTGCCGAAGGCGCGTGCGTACTGGACCTACATCGGCTCGCTGACCGAGCCGCCCTGCACCGAGGGCGTGCAGTGGATCGTGATGAAGACGCCGATGCAGGTGTCGCGCACCCAGATCGGCGTCTTCGGTCGGCTCTACGAGATGAACGCGCGGCCGGTGCAGGCCGCCAACGGCAGGCTGGTGAAGGAGAGTTCCTGACCCCGGCTCAGCGGATCGCGGAGTACGCAGTCGGTTGCAGGAACAGGTTCTCGATGCGCGCGACGATGGGGCCGTTCTTCTCGGTCTCGGCGCGCTCGCGCTGCCACTCGGGATCGGCCATGAAGCCGTTCCAGACGCGCTCGCGCTCGGCCATGTCGTTCCACTCGAGCAGGTAGTACAGCGCCTGGTTCGAGTCGCCGACGAGCACCGTCCAGAAGCCGGTCTGCCGGATGCCGTGGCGCTTCCACAGCGCGAGCGTGATGGTCTCGAAGCGTCGGTTCAGGTCCGGCAGGCGGCCGGGCATGCAGTGGTAGATGCGCAGTTCGTGGATCACGGGTCGGTTCTCCGGGGATGTCGGGGTTGAGGTCAGAGCGCGCGGACCGCGACGTGCCGCAGCGGGGTACGGGGTGCGCCGAGCGGGTTGCGCAGCGGCTCACCGAACGTTTCGGCGGCGATCTCGAAGACGTCGCCGATCCGGGTCTCGACGCCGGCGGTGAAGCTGCCGGTCGCGGCGCCGAGGAAGTGGACATGCACGTCGCCGGGGCGGCGGAAGCGATCGTGGCGGAAGTGATGGTGCTCGAGGTTCGCGATCGAGTGGTTCATGTTCGCCTCGCCGGACAGCCAGTCCGCGGACCACACCACCGCATCGCCGCGCAGAAGCCGTGCGTGGCCGTGGACCGAATCCGGCAGCGGGCCGACGCGCAACTCGGGTCCGAAGCTGCACTCGCGCAGCTTCGAATGCGCGAGGTACAGGTAGTTGCTGCGCTCGGTGACGTGGTCCGAGTACTCGTTGGCGAGCGCGAACCCGAGCCGAAGCGGCGTGCCGTCGTCGGCCACGACGTAGAGCCCGACCAGTTCGACTTCCTCGCCGCCGTCGCCCGCGTACGCCGGGCGCTCGAGTGCCGCGCCGGGCGCGACGACCCAGTCGCCGTCGCCTTTCCAGAACCACTCGGGCAGGGCGCCGATCGCGCCGGGCGCCGGTCGGCCGCCGTCGAGCCCGGCCTTGAAGACCTTCATCGAGTCGGTGAGCGCGGCGCCCGCGGCGGCGAGCTTCGCGTGCATCGCGTCGCGCGCCGCGGCGCTGCCCAGATGCGACAGTCCGGTGCCGGTGACGAGACAGCGCGTCGGTTCGGGATGGTCGAGCGGCGGCAGCACGCGGCCGTCGGCACGTAGCGCCGCGTAGTCGACGCTCGCGCCGGACCGCCGCGCGTCGGCGGCGGCGGCCAGGGTGTGGCCGCGGCGCGCGGCGTCGAGCGCCAGGGTGCGCATGCGGTCGACGCCATCGAGCGTCTCGACGCGGTCGGCGTCGTGCACGATGCCGACGCGGCGCGCCCCGTCGGGCGCGGTGAACTGCAGCAGGCGCATCGTGCGGACTCCTCCGTTGCCGACCGGCGCGTCGTGCGCGTGCCGTGTCGGTGCGCCCGAGGATGGCGTCGTCATGACGCGAGGGTCAAGGCGCGGGGGATCGCGGCGCGAAGGTGATGGCGCGAGGGTCGGGGCGCGCCGGTACGCTCGGCGCCTCATCGTCCACCCCGAGGGCACGCGACCGTGCACATCGAAGCGAACGGCATCCGTCTGCACGTCACGATCCGCGGCGACGGACCGCCGCTGCTGCTGAGCCACTCGCTGGGCTGCGACAGCCACATGTGGGATGCGCAGATCGACCGGCTCGCCACGCGGTTTCGCGTGATCGCGGTCGACACGCGCGGCCACGGCGCGAGCGACGCGCCGCCCGGTCCGTACACGATGGCGCAGCTGGCCGACGACTTCGACGCACTGCTCGATGCGCTGCACATCGACACGTGCCGCTGGATGGGGCTGTCGATGGGCGGAATGATCGGCATGACCCACGCGGTCACGCGCCCGGGTCGCCTGTCGCATCTGATCCTGTGCAACACGAGCGCGCGTCTCGGACCGGCGGCGCAGCCGATCTGGGCGCAGCGCATCGCGACCGTCGAGCAGCACGGCATGGCGCCGCTGGTGGCGCCGACGCTCGAGCGCTGGTTCACCGCGCCGTTTCGCGCCGAGGCCCCCGAGGTCGTCGCGCGCATCGGCGAGGCCGTGGCGGCGACACCACCGCAGGGCTACGTCGGTTGCTGCCACGCGATCGCGGCGATCGACGTGCTCGACGCGCTGCCGGCGGTGAAGGTGCCGACGCTGGTGATCGCCGGCGACCACGACGTCGGCACGCCGCTCGAGATGAGCCGCGCGATCCAGCAGGCGATCCCCGGCGCCCAGCTCGCGTGCCTGCCGCAGGCGGCGCACCTGTCCAACCTCGAGCGCCCGCGCCACTTCGACCTCGCGGTCGAGATGTTTCTCGCGTCGACCTGATCAGACCGGCGCGTCGGCCGGCGCGCGTGGCAGGTCGATCACCTCGATCTCGTGGCGGTGGTGCTTCAGCCAGCGCGACAGCAGCTTCCAGGTGTCGACGTCGAAGGCCGGCATCGCGTCGTCGCGTGCGAGCGGGCCGTCGGGCGCATCCAGATCTTCCGCGCGCTCGACCGTGCCGAGCCAGCACCAGCGGTCGACGACGTGGATCGCCGTGCGATCGCGCAGCGGGTCGCGCTCGACCAGCCCGACGCGGCCGCGAAACGGCCAGGTCGCGAGGCGCAAGCCGTGCAGCGCCTGCGCCAGGCGCAGGTCGTGCGCCACGGCGGGTTCGGCCCCGACGCACGCACCGCGGCAGCGGTGCAACTGGTGCGCGAAGCACGGGCCGCGGCCCGCCGGCTCGAGACCGGTGCGCTTCAGGCACAGGCCGTGGGCGTCGGCCAGGCCCCGCAGCGCGCGCAGGGCCTGCGTGCGGGTGGGAAACAGCCCGTACAGATGGTCGACCGCGGCGACGTCGAGCTGCGCGGCCGACTGCAGCTGCGGCGCGACGCCCGCGGTCGCGTCCCAGAACCACGTCGCCAGATCGTCGCCGTCGCGCAGCAGGCGATTCATGATCGGCGCGTGCTGGCGCACGAGCTTCGCTTCGAGCAGCAGCGCGCCGAGCTCGCCGACGGTCTCGAACCAGCGCACGTCGGCCACCTGCTGCGCGAGGCGCAGATCCTTGGCGACCTTCGTGCCGGGCGCGAAGTGGGCGAACACGCGGCTTCGCAGGTTCACGCTCTTGCCGACGTACAGCGCCTCGCCACGGGCGCCGAGGAACAGGTAGACCCCCGGCGTGTCGGGCAGGGCGTCGAGTCCGAGGCCGTCGGCCGGGCGCGCCGCGGGCGGCACGGTGACGAGCTTGCGGGCGGCCTCGACGACGACGGCGTCGCCCAGCTCGGCGCGTGCGGCGGCAACGAAGTCCGCGAGGACGACGGCATCGGCGAGCGCGCGGTGCCGCGGCCCGTCGACGCGCAGGCCGTGGCGGCTGATCACGCTGTCCAGGTTGTGCCGACGCTCGTGCGGATACAGCCGCCGCGACAGCCGCACCGTGCACAGCACCGCCACCTGCAGGTCGACGCCGAGGCGCGCGAACTCCTGCCTGAGGAAGCCGTGGTCGAACCGCACGTTGTGCGCGACGAGCAGCTTGCCGGCCAGGCGCGCGCGCAGCGCGGGTGCGACCTCCGCGAACGGCGGCGCGGTCGCCACCATCGCGTCGTCGATGCCGGTGAGCGTCTGGATGATCGGCGGGATCGGCTGCTGCGGGTTCACGAGCTGCGCGCCGCGGTCGATTTCGCGCCCGCCGCGGTGCTCGACCCAGCCGATCTCCGTGATGCGGTCGACGCCTGCCGCGGCACCGGTGGTCTCGAGGTCGAGGTACACGACGGCGTCGTCGAGAGAGGGCACGGCGTCGCCGCCGTCCGCCGGATGAATTTTTCGTTTCAACGGAACTCGTTTGTCGATGCTTCGTCCTAGACAGCGTACGGGCTGGAGCGGTCGAGCGTCGGTGGCAATCGCTGGCGTGTTCCGCGGGCGGTCCGCACCACTGTCTTTCGGCCGATGTGTTGCGCACGTCGGTCTGTCGGCCCCTCTGGGGCGGGTCCCTCCTTACCCCTTCCCGCCCCAACCTCCAAGCCTCGGCCTCCGCGCCGGGGCTTTTTTTTGCCGGCGCGCCGGCCGATGACCGCGGTCGGGTGGCTACCATCGCGGCCCGTTCCGGGAGGTCAAGCCATGCCGCAGGTTCGCTGGGGTCTTTGCCGCGCGACGCTCGCGCTCGCGCTGACGGTCGTCGCGCCGTGGCCGGTCGCACAGGCCCACGGCGACCATGTCGGGCACGCCGGCCCCGACCTGCTCGACTGCGAGCATCTGCCGGCCGACGCCCGTACCGCGTTGCCGGCACCGCTGGTCGAGTGGGCGCGGGTCGAGTGCTCGCCGAGCGGGCAGATGCTCGCGCCGGGCGCCGGGTGGCAGTGGCGCTATCCCGCAACCTACGTGGTCAGGCCGCAGGCGCCCGCGTGGTCCCCGGCCGCCTCGGCCGGTACCCCCGGTGCGAAGTACTTCATCGACTTCCAGCTGGTGGAGATCACCGGCGCCGATCGCGACGCCGAGCACACGCGTCTGCTGCGCGATTCGGCGATCTACCGGCGCAACTTCGAGCACGCGCCGACCGCGGCGTGGCGACTGGTCGCCGAGAACAACCTCGGGCACGCCTTCGAGATCGTGTTTCCGCAGGACAAGGCCGGTCGCATCTGGGCGATCCTGTGCACGCCCGAGTGCCGCCCCGAGTACGCCTACCTGATGGAACCCGTCGAGGGCGTGCGATGAGTCCGGTCGCGCTGCCCCTCGGAGTCGCCGACACCCTTCCGGTCGACGCGTCGCGCGCGCTGCTCGTGGGGCGGGTGTGGCGGCCCGGCAATCCGGGCCCGCGGGTGCCGTGCGCGACGTGCTGGCCTCCGCGCCGGTCGTGGCGTCGCTGGCGTCGGCGCTGGAAGGCGCGCGCGACGGCGGCCCGGAAGCGCCGACCCGCGCCGGGCCGGTGCTGCTTGCCCCGTGTGATCTGCATGCGCTGCGGGCCTGCGGCGTGACGTTCGTCGCGAGCATGCTCGAGCGGGTGATCGAGGAACAGGCGCAGGGCGATGCGGCTGCGGCCGACGAGATCCGCCGCGCCCTCGAAGCCGAGCTTGGCGGTCTGCTGTCCGGCGTGCGCCCGGGCACGCCCGCCGCCGAGCGCGCCAGGGCGGTGCTGGTCGAGCGCGGCCTGTGGTCGCAGTATCTCGAGGTCGGCATCGGCCCGGACGCCGAGGTGTTCAACAAGGCGCAGCCGCTGGCGGCGGTGGGCACGGGTGCGCGCGTGGGGATCCTCGAGGCGTCGTCGTGGAACAACCCCGAACCCGAAATGGTGCTGGTGCTGTCGCCGGGCGGTGCGATCGTCGGCGCGACGCTCGGCAACGACGTCAACCTGCGTGACTTCGAGGGCCGCAGTGCGCTGCTGCTGGGCCGCGCGAAGGACAACAACGCGAGTTGCGCGGTCGGGCCGTTCATCCGGCTGCTCGACGCCGACTTCGATCTCGACGCGGTGCGCTGCGCCGTGATCGAGATTCGCATCGAGGGTGCCGACGGCTTCGTCACCGAGGCGCGCTACGGGGTGGACCAGATCAGCCGCGATCTGCCCGATCTGGCGGCGCAGGCGATGGGGCCGCATCACCAGTATCCGGACGGCGCGTTGCTGTTCCTGGGCACGGCGTTCGCACCGACCCAGGACCGCGGCACGCCTGGGCGCGGGTTCACGCATGCCGTCGGCGACGTCGTGCGCATCGCGTCGCCGCGGCTCGGTGCGCTGGTGAACCGCGTCGCCCACTGCCACGCGATCCCGCCGTGGACGTTCGGTCCCGGGGCGCTGATGCGCAATCTGGCCCGGCGCGGCCTGCTCGCGGATCGGACCTGAGCGAGGCCGGGAACTTTTTCGCGCGGGCTATTGCGCCGTCATGGTCGGCGCGTATGATCCGACGCGTGTTCTGGGGTCGAAGTGTCGGCGGTATGCGGCAAACGCTCGAAAGAGCGGGTACTGGGTGCCAGGCGGTCAGACGTATCCGGGACATGCGAGCGGGTGGCAGCCCGTCCATCAATCTCTGAGGAAGCGCAACACATGGCAACTGGTACCGTGAAGTGGTTCAACGATTCGAAGGGCTTCGGTTTCATCACGCCTGACGACAAGAGCGAGGACGTGTTCGCCCACTTCTCCGCCATCAAGATGAACGGCTTCAAGACCCTGAAGGAAGGCCAACGCGTGTCGTTCGAAGTCACGACCGGCCCCAAGGGCAAGCAGGCGTCGAACATCCAGAACGTCTGATCGCCACCTCGGCGATCGCGTTCGACAGAAACCCGCGCGAAGCGCGGGTTTCTTTTTTGCGGGTCCGCCTGCGTTGATCACCCTGGCGGACATCGAGGCCGCGGCTGCGCGGCTCGACGGCCACGTGGTGGCCACGCCCTGCCTGCACTCGCGCACGCTGTCCGCCATCACCGGCGCGCAGGTCTGGCTCAAGTTCGAGAATCACCAGTTCACCGCGTCGTTCAAGGAGCGCGGTGCGCTCAACACGTTGCGGCAGCTGGGCGCTGCCGAGCGCGCCGCCGGCGTGATCGCCGCGTCGGCCGGCAACCATGCGCAAGGCCTCGCGTACCACGCGCAGCGCGAGGGCATCCCGACGCTGATCGTGATGCCGCGACACACCCCGAACGTGAAGGTCGCGCAGACCCGCGCCTTCGGTGCCGAGGTGGTCCTGGCCGGCGAAGCCTTCGACGACGCTCACGCGGAAGCGCTGCGGCTGGCGGCGGACCGCGGCATGACCTTCGTGCACCCGTACGACGACGCCCGCGTGATCGCGGGCCAGGGGACGATCGCCCTCGAGATGCTCGCGGCCGCTCCGGCGCTCGACACGCTGGTCGTGCCGGTCGGCGGGGGCGGAATGATCGCCGGCATGGCGCTGGCCGCCCGGGCCCGCCGGCCCGACCTGCGGATGATCGGGGTCCAGACCGAGCGGTTCCCGTCGATGTGGGCGGCGATCCACGGCATCGACCGCGCGTGCGGCGGGCTGTCGATCGCCGAAGGCATCGCCGTGCGAACCCCGGGACGGCTCACCGAGGCGATCGTGCGTCGCGACGTCGACACGCTGCTGCTCGTCGACGAAGGCGCGATCGAGCGCGCGCTGCTGCTGCTGCTCGAGGTCGAGAAGACTGTCGTCGAGGGCGCCGGCGCGGTGGGCCTCGCGGCGCTGCTCGCGCACCCCGACACGTTCCGGGGGCGCACCGTCGGACTGGTGCTGTGCGGCGGCAACATCGATCCGGGGCGGCTGGCCGAAGTGGTCCAGCGCGGACTGGTGCGGACGGGTCGGCTTGCGCGACTGGGCGTGCGCCTGCGCGACCTGCCGGGGCAGCTGTCGCAGGTCGCGGCCGTCATCGGCGATGCCGGGGCCAACATCGAGGAGGTGCACCACCAGCGCACCTTCACGCAGTTGCCGCTGCAGGACGCCGAGGTCGCGTTCGTGCTCGAGACGCGCGACTTCGCGCACGCCGCCGACGTGGTCGAGGCGGTCCGGCAGGCCGGCTTCGACGCCGACCTGGTGCGCTGAGTCAGGGCAGGCGCGCGCCGTCGGGCGGGGGCGGCTCGAAGCGCGTCAGCACCGTGGGGTCCTCGGCGGCCGCGGCGTACCACGCGCGGACCGACGGGCGCGCGAGCAGGGCGTCGCAGTAGCGCTGCGCGACCGCTGGCAGC
>JALORJ010000195.1 GCA_025459035.1 Burkholderiales bacterium | reverse complement strand
GGAGTATAAGAACCCGGTCCGCGCGACCGGCCGCGCGCTTCCCGGGACCCCGCTCGACCATGACGCCCGAACCGACGTCGCGCTTCGTGAGCCGTCTCACGAAGAACACCTACGCGATGGTGCTGGCCGGCGGCCGCGGCAGCCGTCTGCGCAACCTGACCGACTGGCGCGCGAAGCCGGCGGTGCCGTTCGGCGGCAAGTTCCGCATCGTCGACTTCGTGCTGTCGAACTGCGTGAACTCGGGCATCCGCCGCATCGGCGTGGCCACGCAGTACAAGGCGCACAGCCTGATCCGCCATCTGCAGCGCGGCTGGAGCTTTCTCGACGGGCGCTTCGACGAGTTCGTCGACGTGCTGCCGGCGTCGCAGCGCACCGAGACCGAGGAGTGGTACCAGGGCACCGCCGACGCGGTGTTCCAGAACCTCGACATCCTGCGCAGCTACCGCCCGGACCACGTGCTGATCCTCGGCGGCGACCACATCTACAAGATGGACTACGGGCGGCTGCTCGCCGAGCACGCGTCGAAGGAAGCCGACATGACCGTCGCGTGCATCGAGGTGCCGATCGACGACGCGCGCGAGTTCGGCGTGATGGGCGTCGACGGCGACCGGCGCATCCGCGAGTTCCAGGAGAAGCCGGCACAGCCGCGGTGCGTGCCGGGGCACCCGGACCGTGCGCTCGCGAGCATGGGCATCTACGTCTTCAACGCGAAGTTCCTGTACGAGCAGCTGATCCGCGACGCCGACACGCCGGGTTCGTCGCACGATTTCGGCAAGGACGTCATCCCGTATCTCGTGCCGCGCTACCGCGTGTTCGCCCACGATCTGCGCGACAGCTGCGTCGACATGCGCGACGACCGCCCGTACTGGCGCGACGTGGGCACGGTCGATGCGTACTGGTCGGCGAACCTCGACCTCGCCAGCGTGCAACCCGAACTCAACCTCTACGACAAGGACTGGCCCATCTGGACCTGGCAGCAGCAGCTGCCGCCGGCCAAGTTCGTGTTCGACGAAGCCGACCGCCGCGGCCACGCCGTCGACTCGCTGGTGTCGGGCGGCTGCATCGTCAGCGGCTCGCGCATCGCGGGCTCGGTGCTGTTCTCGAACGTGCGCGTGCACAGCTTCGGCGAGATCGTCGACTCGGTCGTGCTGCCGGACGTGGACGTCGGGCGCAGCGCTTCCACGTGTCCCCCGGCGGCGTCACGCTGGTCACGCCCGAGATGCTCGGCCAGCCCGTGTTCCACCAGCGCTGACCCCGGAGCCCGCGCGATGCCCAAGCCGTTGACGCTGGTGCTGCTCTGGCACATGCACCAGCCGGAGTTCCGCGACGTGACCACCGGCCGCTATCGCCTGCCGTGGACCGGCCTGCACGCGCTCAAGGACTACACCGACATGGCGGCGCACCTCGAGCGCCATCCGCAGGTGCGCTGCGTCGTGAACTTCGTGCCGGTGCTGCTCGACCAGCTCGAGGACTACGCCGATCAGGTGACCACCGGCACGCTGCGCGACCCGCTGCTCGCGCTGCTGGCGCGCGACGAGACCACGCCGCTGTCGGCCGCCGAGCGCGACACCACGCTCGCGGCGTGCTTCCGCGGCAACGCCGAGAAGATGATCGAGCCGTTCGCGGGCTACCGCCGGCTGCGCGACATGCACCGCTTCGCCGAGGCGCGCGAGATGCAGCCGTATCTGGGCGACGCCTACCTGCGCGATCTGGTGACCTGGTACTTCCTGGCGTGGACCGGCGAGAGCGTGCGCCGCGACCACGTGCTGGTGTCGCGGCTGATGCGCAAGGGACACGGCTTCACGGCCACCGACCGCGGCGAGCTGTACGCACTGGTCGCGTCGCTGCTGCGCAGCCTGCTCGGGCGCTGGCGCCGGCTTGCCGACAGCGGTCGCGTCGAGCTGTCGTCGACGCCGTACTTCCACCCGATCGGGCCGCTGCTGATCGACTTCGACACCGCGCGCGAGAAGGACCCGGGGCTCCCGCTGCCGAACGCCCGGTGCTACCCCGACGGCGCGGCCCGCTTCGACGCCCACGTCGCCGCCGCGCTCGACAGCCACGCACGGCGCTTCGGACGCCCGCCGGCCGGGCTGTGGCCGGCCGAAGGCGCGCTGAGCGACGCGACACTCGCGGCGTTCGCGCGCCACGGCGTGCGCTGGACCGCGAGCGGACAGGCCGTGCTCGCCGGGTCGTTGCCGCACGCCGACGCCCATCGCGGCTGGCGCGTCGGTGGCGCCGGCCCGCTGTGCTTCTTCCGCGACGACCGGCTGTCGGACCTGATCGGGTTCGAGTACTCGCGCTGGCACGGCGAGGAAGCCGCGGCGCATTTCTTGACCGAGCTCGAACGCATCGCCGAGGCCGCGCCCGACGGCGCGCCGCCGCTGGTGAGCGTGATCCTCGATGGCGAGAACGCGTGGGAGTACTACCCGTACAACGGCTGGTACTTCCTCGACACGCTCTACGCGCGCCTCGAGACGCATCCGTCGATCCGCACCGCGACGTGCACCGACGTGCTCGACCACGGGCTCGACCGCGCCGGCCATCTCGACCGGCTGGTCGCCGGCAGCTGGGTGCACGGCACGCTGACGACGTGGATCGGCAGCCCCGACAAGAACCGCGCATGGGATCTGCTGTGCGACGCGAAGCGCGCGCACGACCGCATCGTCGATGCCGCCGACGCCGGGCTCGACGCCGCGACGCGTGCGGCCGTCGCGCACCAGCTCTCGGTCTGCGAGGGCTCCGACTGGTTCTGGTGGTTCGGCGACTACAACCCGCCCGAGGCCGTGGCCGAGATGGACCGCGTCTTCCGCGCCAACCTGTCGCGCCTGTACGCGCTGCTCGGGCTCGCCGCGCCGCCGGAGCTCGACCGCCCGATCTCGCACGGCGCCACGGCGCACGGCGCGCCGGTGGAAGCCGGCGGCACCATGCGACGCGCGTCCTGAGCCGCCGCACCGCCGCCGCACCCCCGACGCCCCTTCGTCCGTTCCGACCGCGCCCGACCCGCGGCCCGCCCGCCCATGCCCGCCGAACTCACCCTGCTCTTCGGAGTGCACGCCCACCAGCCTGCCGGCAACTTCGTCGAGGTCGTCGACGATGCCCACGTGCGCTCGTACGGGCCGTTCCTGCGTACGCTGCATCGCTATCCGCAGTTCCGCTTCACCGCGCACTTCAGCGGCTGGCTGCTCGCGACGCTGCTCGAGCGCTTTCCCGGCGACCTCGCGCTGCTGCGCGAGATGGTCGCGCGCGGCCAGGCCGAGCTGGTGGGCGGCGGCGACATGGAGCCGGTGCTCGCGGCGATCCCGGCGCGCGACCGCGTGAACCAGATCCGCGCGCTGTCCGATCGGCTCGACGCGGCGTTCGGCGTGCGTCCGGACGGGGCGTGGCTGACCGAGCGCGTGTGGGAGTCGAGCGTCGTGACCTCGCTCGTCGAGGCCGGCATCGACTACGTGACCGTCGACGACTACCACTTCCTGTGCGCGGGGCGCGAGCTGGCCGAGCTCGACGGCTACTTCAGCACCGAGGACGGCGGCGAGCGCCTCGACCTGTTCCCGATCTCGGAGGCGCTGCGCTACCGCATTCCGTTCGCGCCCGCCGCCGACACCGTCGCGTGGCTCGAAGCGCAGGCGCGCGACCCGGCGCGGCAGGCGGCGGCGATCTACTTCGACGACATCGAGAAGTTCGGCATCTGGCCCGAGACCTACGCGTGGGTCTACGAGCAGGGCTGGCTGGCGCAGTTCGTCGAGCGCGTGCTCGCGTCACCGGTGCTGCGCACCGGGCACTTCGGCGAATACCGCGCGTCCGCGCCGACGCGCGGCGTGACCTACCTGCCGACGACGTCGTACATCGAGATGGGCGAGTGGTCGCTGCCGGCGGCGCGCGCCGACACGTTCGCCGACCTCGTCGCGCAGGAGAAGACCGCCGGCCGCTGGGATGCCCACAAGCCGTTCCTGCGCGGCGCGATCTGGCGCAACTTCCTGTCGCGCTATCCGGAAGCCAACTGGATGCACAAGCGCATGACGGCGCTGTCGGCGCGCCTGGACGCGATCCCGAGCGTGCGGCGCCCGCCCGGCGCGCACGACCTGCTGCATCGCGCGCAGGCGAACGACGCCTACTGGCACGGCCTGTTCGGCGGGCTGTACCTGCCGCATCTGCGCCGCGCGGTGTGGAACGCGATCGCCGCGCTCGAACACGCGCTCGACGCGGTGGCCGCGCGCCCCGCGATCGAGAGCGTCGATGCGGACCTCGACGGCGTCGACGAGACCTTCGTGCGGTCGGCGTCGCTGCAGGCCGTGATCCGCCACGACGCCGACGCGGCACTGATCGAGCTGACCCACTACCCGCTCGCGCACAACTTCGGCGACACGCTCACGCGCCAGCGCGAGCACTACCACCGCAAGCTCGACGCGCAGGCGCACGCGGCGCCCGCCGGCCACGACGGCATCGCGTCGGCGCACGACCGCGTGGCATTCCGGCAGCCGATCACACCCGACGACGCGCGGCCCGACACGCGACGCCGATCGCTGCTGCGCGACGCGTTCGTGCGCGGGCCGGGCGCCGCCCCGACGCCGCCGCAGTGGCGCAGCGTCGACGCGACGGGCTTCGAGGCCGACGTGCCCGGCGGACGCCTGAGCAAGCGCTACGAGGTGGACGGCGATCTGCTGCGCGCGCGCTGGCGGCTGGAGGCCGCGCCGGGCGCAACGCCCGAAGCGGCGCGGCTGCTGATCACGCTCGACGTCGCGATGCCGAGCTGCGACGGGTTCCTCGGCCGCGTGGTGCAGGGCGCCGGCGCGATCCTCGGCGGGTTCGGCACCGAGACGCGCATCGACATCGCCGACGCGGTGACGCTGGAGGACGGCGTGCTGGGCGGCCGCCTGAGCGTGTTCACGAACGTGGGCGCGCGCTGGCGGCTGGCACCGGTGCACTCGGTATCGCAGTCGGAAGCCGGCTTCGAGAAGATCATGCAGTCGCTGTGCATCGAGATCGACGTGCCGATCGTGGCCGCGTCGACCGACTGCGTGGTCACGCTGATGCCCGGGCGCGACGGCAACTGAAGCACCGCGCACGACCGCCGCGCGACCGACGGCGCGCACGGGCTGCGCACCCACCGCGCTCGCCTGCAGTCGGTGCCGCGCGGGCAGCAACACGACACACCTTGCAACAGACACGCACCGTCCGGACACCCGTCGCGTGATCCTTCGACCATACGCCGCCCGGCGTGCCGTCGGTAGTCTTTTCGGATGACGGATTTGGGCGCACCTTGTGGCTGCGGGGACGGTCTTGCCAGCGCAACGACCCCCGCGGCGGGGAGGGCCGCGGACGCAGGAGCGGTGGCAGGCACGGCCGATGCATCGATGCCGGCGCGGAACATGGCGCCGTCGCCGATCGCGATCGGACGCGACGCCACCCCGCTCATCGTGCGTTCAACAGGAGTCGTGACATGCAGACAGCATTGCAGCTCACCTTCCGCGACATGCCGCATTCCGACGCGCTCGAAGCACGCGTCCGCGAGAAGGTCCTGAAGCTCGAAGCGATCTTCCCGCCTCTCGTCAGTTGCCACGTCAGCGTGGAACTGCCTCACAAGCACAAGCAGCACGGCAAGCAGTTCTGCGTGCACGTCACGCTGCACGTGCCGGGTGCCGAACTGGTGGTCACCCATCACCCGAGCGCCGACTGCTACACGGCCGTGCACGACGCCTTCGCGGCGGCCAAGCGCCAGCTCGAGGCCTACGCCCGCCGACTGCGCGGCGAGAAGCGACACCACACCCATCTCGGCCGAGCGCCGATGCTGGCCGAGGCCGAACCGGCCGCCGGCGCTGCCTGACCGCGATCCGCGGTCACCCCCCCTCACGGGCCGCCACGCGCGGCCCGTGTCGTTTCGGGCGTCGCGCATCGCCGCGCCCCCGCCGGTGCGGGCGACAATGCCGGGACTCGTGTCCGCCTGCCGGAGGTTCGTCGATGACCCGCGCCCGCAAGACTGCCGACTCGCTGCGATCGCATCGCTGGTGGTCCACCGAGGACCTGCGCGGCTTCGGCCACCGCTCGCGGCTGATGCAGCTGGGCCACGCGCGCTCGGACTGGGAAGGCAAGCCCGTGATCGCGATCGTCAACACCTGGAGCGACATCAACCATTGCCATGCCCATCTGCGCGAGCGCGCGCAGGACGTGAAGCGCGGCGTGTGGCAGGCCGGCGGGTTCCCGATCGAGATGCCGGCGATCTCGCTGGCCGAGGTGTTCCAGAAGCCGTCGACGATGATGTATCGCAACTTCCTCGCGATGGAGACCGAGGAGCTGCTGCGCTCGTACCCCGTCGACGGCTGCGTGCTGATGGGCGGCTGCGACAAGACCACGCCCGGCCTGCTGATGGGCGCGATCAGCATGAACCTCCCGGCGATCTACGTACCCGCCGGTCCGATGCTCACCGGTCGCTGGCGCGGACAACCGCTGGGGTCCGGCTCGGACGGCTGGAAGTACTGGGACGAACTGCGCGCCGGGCGCATCACCGAGCGCGACTGGGCCGAGATCGAGCAGGGCATCAGCCGCTCGGCGGGTACCTGCATGACGATGGGCACGGCCTCGACCATGACCGGCATCGCCGAAGCGCTGGGGCTGAGCCTGCCCGGCGCCGCGGCGATTCCGGCGGTCGACTCGAACCACGTCCGCATGGCCGCCGCGAGCGGGCAGCGCGCTGTCGAGATGGTGTGGGAGGACCTGAAGCCGCGCGACATCCTGTCGCCCGCGGCCTTCGACAACGCGATCCGCGTGCTGATCGCGCTCGGCGGATCGACCAACGCGCTGATTCACGTGATCGCGATGGCGCGCCGCGCCGGGATCGCGCTCGACCTCGACCGCTTC
>JALORJ010000194.1 GCA_025459035.1 Burkholderiales bacterium | reverse complement strand
GTCCGGCACCTTCCGCGAAAATCAGCAGGTCGCCGAACGCGTCATGGACTCGGGGGACATCGAGAAGGAACGCGGCATCACGATCCTGTCGAAGAACTGCGCCATCCAGTACGGCGAAACGCACATCAACATCGTCGACACCCCCGGCCACGCCGACTTCGGCGGCGAGGTCGAGCGCGTGCTGTCGATGGTCGACAGCGTGCTGCTGCTGGTCGATGCGGTCGAAGGGCCGATGCCGCAGACGCGCTTCGTCACCCGCAAGGCGCTGGCGCTGGGCCTGAAGCCGATCGTCGTGGTCAACAAGGTCGACCGCCCCGGCGCGCGGGCCGACTGGGTCGTCAACCAGACCTTCGACCTGTTCGACAAGCTGGGCGCCACCGAAGAACAGCTCGACTTCCCGGTCGTCTACGCGTCCGCGCTGCACGGCTGGGCCACGCGCGACGCCGGCGCCACCGGCAGCGATCTGCGGCCGCTGTTCCAGGCGATCCTCGACTACGTCCCGGTGCGCGACGCCGATCCGGAAGGCCCGCTGCAGCTGCAGATCTGCTCGCTCGACTATTCGAGCTTCGTCGGTCGCATCGGCATCGGCCGCGTGGCGCGCGGACGCATCCGCTCGGGTCAGCCGGTGCTGCTGATGCGCGGCCCCGATGCGGAGCCGAAGACCGTCAAGGTCAACCAGGTGCTGGTGTTCCGCGGGCTCGAACGCACCGTCGTGCCGCAGGCCGAGGCCGGCGACATCGTGCTGGTCAACGGCATCGAGGATGTCGGCATCGGCGTCACGCTGTGCGAGGTCGGCAAGCCCGACGCGCTGCCGCTGCTCGAAGTCGACGAGCCGACACTCACGATGAACTTCGTCGTCAACACGTCGCCGCTGGCCGGCCGCGAGGGCAAGTACGTCACCAGCCGCCAGATCCGCGAACGGCTCGAACGCGAGCTGCAGAGCAACGTCGCGCTGCGCGTCGAGTTCCCGGTCGACTCCGACACCTTCGTCGTGTCGGGGCGCGGCGAGCTGCACCTGACCATCCTGCTGGAGAACATGCGCCGCGAGGGCTACGAGCTCGCCGTCGGTCGCCCGCGGGTCGTGACTCGCGACATCGACGGCGTGCGCCACGAGCCGTTCGAGCTGCTGACGGTCGACGTCGAGGACGCCCACCAGGGGGCGGTGATGGAAGAGCTCGGGCGGCGTCGCGGCGAACTGCTCGACATGCAGCCGGACGGTCGCGGCCGGGTGCGCCTCGAGTACCGCATTCCCGCGCGCGGCCTGATCGGCTTCCAGGGCGAGTTCATGACGATGACGCGCGGCACCGGGCTCGCGAGCCACATCTTCGACGACTACGCGCCGATGAAGGGCGACATCGCCGAGCGCCGCAACGGCGTGCTGATCTCGCAGGACGACGGCGAAGCCGTGGCCTACGCGCTGTGGAAGCTGCAGGAGCGCGGCCGCATGTTCGTGACGCCCGGCGACGCGCTGTACGAAGGCATGGTCATCGGCATCCACTCCCGCGACAACGACCTCGTCGTGAACCCGGTCAAGACCAAGCAGCTCACCAACGTGCGGGCGTCGGGCAAGGACGAGGCGATCAACCTCACGCCTCCGATCGCGCTGACGCTCGAGTCGGCGATCGAGTTCATCGGCGACGACGAGCTGGTCGAGGTCACGCCGAAGAGCATCCGCATCCGCAAGCGGCACCTGAAGGAACACGAACGCAAGCGCGCGTCCCGCGGCGAACTCGCGGTCGCCTGATCGCCTGATCAACCAGCGCCGGTACCGGCCCCCCGTGGCCGTGCCGGCGCCCGCTCGCGCCTCTTGACGGCGCGGGTTCGCGCCGCATCTGCAGGCGGTCGGCCGGCATCGCGCGGCCTGCCCTCGATGCCATACTGGCCCGCATGTCGCCCGACGTTGCCCAGATCGCGCTGTTCGTCGCCGCCGGCCTCGCGTTCGCGGCCGCGGTCCTCGTGCTCGTGCGCGTCGGCCGCCTCGACCGCGAGCAGTCGGCCGCACTGCAGCGCGCCACCGACACCGCGGAGGCGCGGCATCGCGAGATGCTGAAGGACATGGGCGAAGCGCTCGGGCGCGTCGGCGAGCGCTTCGGCGCAGCGAACAACGAGCTGTCGGACCGCCTGCGCGAGGTCCTCGAACGCCAGCTCGGCGCGACCCGCGACACGCTCGATCGCCAGCTCACCGGCCTGCGCGAAGCGACCGACCGTCAGCTCGCCGACACCCGCACCGGACTGATGACGCTGCAGTCGGCCACCAACACCGAACTCGGTCAGCAGCGCGAGGTGCTGGTCGCGCAGATCGCGCAGCACCGCTCGAACACCGTCGACGCGCTGACCGCGCAGCGCGAGACGGTCGAGGCGCGGCTGGGCGAGCTGCGCCAGGGCCTGACCGAGAGCCTCGGCACGCAGCGCGAGGCGATCACCACCAGTCTCGTGCAGCAGCGCGACACGGTGCTCGCGCTGCTCGGCGAGCAGCGCACGCAGCTGCTGACCAGCCTGGGCGAGCAGCGCACCGAGGTCGGCGCCGGCCTCGGGCAGCAGCGCGAGGCGATCGTCGCGCAGCTCGCGCAGATGCGCGCCGACATCCTCGAGCAGAGCCTCAAGGCGCTCGGCGAGCAGGGGCGCGCGCAGATCGAGGCGCTGAACCACGCGCTGGCGGCGGCGTCGCAGCGGCTCACCGAGAGCGTCACGCTGCTGAACACCACCACGCACGAGCGGCTCGAGTCGATCCAGGGCAAGGTCGATGCGCGCCTCGAAGCCGGCTTCGCGAAGACCAACGAGACGTTCGCGAGCGTGATGGCGCGGCTGGCCACGATCGACGAGGCGCAGAAGAAGATCGACGGGCTGACCACCAACGTGGTGAGCCTGCAGGAGCTGCTGGGCGACAAGCGCTCGCGCGGGGCATTCGGCGAGGTGCAGCTCGAGAACCTCGTGCGCAACATCCTGCCGGCCACGCACTACGAGTTCCAGTTCGCGCTGCGGCCGAACGTGCGCGTCGACTGCATCCTGCGGCTGCCGGAGCCGACCGGCATCGTCGCGGTGGACTCGAAGTTTCCGCTCGAGAACTGGCACCGCGGCTTCGACCGCACGCTCTCCGACCCCGAGCGGGCCGCCGCGCAGAAGCAGTTCGGGGCCGATGTGCGCAAGCACGTCGACGACATCGCGAGCAAGTACATCGTCGCCGGCGAGACCGCCGACGGCGCGGTGATGTTCGTGCCCGCCGAGGCCGTCTTCGCGGAGATCCACGCCTACCACGCCGATGTCGTCGAGCACGCGATGCGCCGGCACGTGTGGATCGTGTCGCCGACCACGATGATGGCGGTGCTCAACACGGCACGCGCCGTCATCAAGGACGTCGAGACGCGCAAGCAGGTGCACCTGATCAAGGACGAGCTCGCGAAGCTCGGCAAGGACTTCGGCCGCTTCGACGAACGCATGCGCAAGCTCGCGACGCACATCAAGCAGGCGCACGACGACGCCGAGCAGGTGCGCACGTCGAGCGACAAGATCGTCAAGCGCTTCAACCAGATCGAGCGTGTCGAGCTCGACGCGCCGGGCGCGGCGGCGCAGCTGGCCGAGGCGCCCGACGAGGCCGAGCTGTTCGATACCGTCGCCGACGCGCTGCCCACCGGCGGCGCGCTGCCGCCGGCCTGAGCGGCGCGTCCGCGGTCCGCGCGACGGAGCGACGGCGGCGATGGGCGCGATCGTGGCGGGTCTGCGGGAGTGGTGGCGCGAGCGCCGCCTGCGCCGCCTCGAGATCGACGAGGCGCTGTGGCAGGACGCGATCGCGCGCTATCCGTTCACCCGCGTGCTCGCGCCCGACGAGCGTGCACGGCTGAAGCGCTGGGTGCTGCTGTTCCTCGACACCAAGTCGATCGTCGGCGCGGCGGGGCTCGTGCTCGATGCGCGGATGAAGCTCGCGATCGCGGTCCAGGCGTGCCTGCCGATCCTCGAACTCGACATCGCGCTGTACGACGACTGGGACAGCGTGATCGTCTACCCGGACGCGTTTCGCCCGGGGCACACGTGGACCGACGCGGCCGGGGTCGTGCACACCGATCCTGGCGCGCGCAGCGGCGAGGCGTGGAGCCACGGCCCGGTCATCCTGTCGTGGGCGGACGTCGCGCGCGGCGGCCGCGCCGACGGCGCCAACGTCGTGATCCACGAGTTCGCGCACAAGCTCGACATGCGCAACGGTGGCGCGGACGGGTTTCCGCCGCTGCGTCGCGGCATGCGTCGACAGGACTGGGCGAAGGCGCTCGGCGACGCGTACGAGAACTTCACCTGGCGCGTGAACCGGCGCCGCGAGTACACCGACATCGACCCGTACGCGGCGACCGCGCCGGGCGAGTTCTTCGCGGTCACCAGCGAAGTGTTCTTCGAGACACCGGAGGTGCTGATGCGCGACTACCCGCAGGTCTACGCGCAGTACCGGCAGTTCTACGGCCAGGATCCGCTCGCGCGGCTGCAGCGCGCCGGGCCGCTGGCATTGGCGTCGTGAGCGGCCCGCGCGACCCGACTGCTGCACAGCGCCGGCAGCTGCTGACCGGCCTGGGCGGGCTGGCTGCGATCGCGGCGCTGCCGCGCATCGCACAGGCGCAGGCGCTGCGCACCGAGGTGATCGACCTGCGCTGGCGTCAGGCCGACGAGGTGCTGCCGGTCCTGCAGGCGCTGGTCGCCGCGCCGGGGACCGTGAGCGCGCTCGGCCGCCAGCTCGTCGTGCGCGCGACGCCCGCCGAGCTCGCGCAGCTGCAGGCGGTGCTCGCGCGTATCGACCGCGCGCCGCGGCGCCTGCAGGTCACCGTGACCCAGGATGCCGACGTCGCGCGCAGCCGCGATGCCATCGGTGTCGGCGGCACCGCCGCGGACGGCGGTCCTGCAGTGCGGGTCGATCGCAGCCGCGCCGCCGAGCGCACGCACGACGCGCAGCGCGTGCAGGTGCTCGAGGGGTCGAGCGCCTTCATCGCGACCGGCGAGACGGTGCCGGTCACGCAGCGGCGCTGGATCACGCGGCCGGACGGCCGTCGCGTGATGGAGAGCACCGCGATCCGGCAGGCGCAGACCGGTTTCACGGTGCGCCCGCGCGTGGACGGCGACATCGTCACCGTCGAGATCACGGCCGGCCGCGAGCGCTTCACCGATCCGGGCCGCCTCGACGGTCGCACGCGATTCGACCGCGTCGACACGGTGGTGCAGGGGCGCCTGGGCGAGTGGATCGCGGTCGGCGGTGGCGCGGGCGTCGACGACCTCGACGAGCGCAGCCTCACGCTGCGCAGCACCGACGCCGCGCGCGAAGATCGGCAGAGCTACCTGAAAGTGGAGGTGCTGCCGTGACGATCCGATCCGCGATGCACTGGGGGACCGCCGCACGCCCGACGTCGGACGCGCCGGCGGTGTCGCGATGACCTCGGGCCGCGAACGCGTCGCGCTGCCACGCTTCGCCGGCGTGTCGGGCGATCCGACGCCCGTCGCCGGCAACGGGCTGTTGTCGCGCCGCACGTTCCTGCGCGGCGGGGTCGCGGTGGGTGCCGGGGTGCTCGCGACCGGCGTGCACGCCGCCGACGCAGCGCCGCGCGCGGTGCTGCCGTGGCAGGAGGTGCCTGGTGCGGCTCTGGCACCCACCGGAGCACCGTCGCCCTTCGAGCCCTCCCTCGAGCGCAAGGTCGCGTCGCTGTTCGGCGAG
>JALORJ010000193.1 GCA_025459035.1 Burkholderiales bacterium | reverse complement strand
CCAGGCGCCGATCTCGATCGACTATCGCGCGTTCAACAACAGCTCGCCGTTCGCGACCATCGCGACCGGCACGCTCACACGCGTCGCCTTCCGCTTCACCGAGGACATCGAGCTCGACGGCGAGGAGATCGGTCACCTGTACGACTTCGTGTTCCGCGACAGCCGCGACGACAAGCTGGTGTTCGGCATGCGCACCCGGCTGGGCGTCGAGGACGACCACGACGACGACAGCGAGCTCAACTTCCTCTATCGCTACTGCATGACCGAAGGCGCGACGGTGTTCGCGCCGTCCGCGGCCTGGTTGTTCGTGTCCGACAGCGATCTGCGCGCCTACAGCGCGGGCAGCACCGCCTCCGACGCACTCACCGGCGACACGCTGTACGACGCCGATACCGTGCGCTTCCAGTCGGACATCAACCTCGAGGAAGGCAACCCCGACAGCGGGCTGTTCCTGGTCAAGACCGACGCCATGTTCTGGCGGACCGTGGACCGCGCCATCGGCGTGTTCCAGGCGGGCGAGGAAGGCCAGCCGCGGGTCGGTTCCGACTTCGCGGGCTTCGCGCCGTCGGCCGTGCCGGAACCGTCGACCTGGGCGCTGTCGGTCCTTGGCATGGCGGGCGCGCTCGCGCTCGTCCGGCGGCGCCGCACCCGCACGTAAGGACGACCGCGGTCGTGGTCGACAGCCGGGAGCCTCGGACGCGCGAGGCGCTCCGGGTGCTCCTGGTGGACGACCACGCGGTCGTGCGTCTCGGCTGCCGCCGCCTGCTCGAGCAGGTCGGCGGCATGTGCGTGGTGGCCGAGGCGGCCAGCGGCGAGGAGGGCTATCGTGCCTTCGTGGAGCACACCCCCGACATCACCGTGCTCGACATCGTGCTGCCGGGAATCGGCGGCATCGAGACCTTGCGCAGGATCGTCGCGCGTGCCCCCGGGGCGCGCGTCCTCATGTTCAGCCTGCACGAGAGCGCGGTGTTCGCGTCGCGGGCATTGCAGGCCGGCGCGTGCGGCTACGTCACCAAGAGCGAACCGCCCGCGGTGCTGATCGATGCGGTCCGCTGTGTGGCGAGCGGGCGTACGTACCTCAGTCACGGGGTCGCGCAGGACCTGGCGGTGCAGTCGTTGCCTGGCCACGGCAACCCGGTCCTCATGCTCACGCCGCGCGAGTTCGAGGTCTTCAGGCTGACGGTCGAGGGTCGGGAACTCGCCGACATCGCACGGCTCATGTCGCTGTCACCCAAGACCGTGGCGAACCACCAGTCGATCGTCCGACGCAAGCTCGGGGTCACCACGCTGGCGCAGGCCGTGCGGCTGGCCGCGACGCAGGGGATGCTCCAGACCGTCGCCGGCGCCCCGACGCTGGAGCGTGCGGTTCCGCCATACGCAAGCGCGTAGGTGGCCATCGGGACTTTTTCCGCGGGGTCGGCGCGGCATTCCTCGCTCGTGCGCGATGGCCCTGACGCGTAGTCTGAATTCGTGCTTCGGGCGGTAACGTCCGGTGCATTGCTTCACTTCACACCTCTCTGTTTCTCGTAAGGCCATCCGACACCACGGATGGCCTTTTTTTTCGAGGGGCCGGACGGCACTGCTGCGGAAATGAAGACACCTGGCCGCCGCAGACACGTCGGCGAGCGCATCGGATCCGCGGACCACTGTCGGTCGCCGTCGCCACATCACCCGATCGCGGCGCTGGCGGCGCGACGCCGTCGCGCTCGGCCGGACACTCGGTGCCAGTTCCTAGCGCAGCATGGGCCGGTCTCGGCACACGACAACCGACATCGCCGTCGTCCGCTGCCGATGCGGGCCGCCAGCCGCAATGGCACTCGTGCGTCGCGATCGTTACGCTCGGGATGTCAAGTTTCTCGCCGCCATGCGCGGCGAAGCGTGTCGACCCATGCGTCTCGAACGACTCCGCCTCGAGTTCGACCCTGAAGAAGACCGACTGCGGCTCGTCATCCTGATCGAGGGTGCCGCCGAAGTGCGGCTGTGGCTCACGCGGCGGATGACGTCGCGGCTGTGGACCGCGCTGGTCAAGATGGCCGAGTGGAAGCCCGAGATCCGCGTGCAGCCCAGCGCCGAAGGCCGCAGCGCGATGGTGCGCATGCAGCACGAGCAGGCGTTGCAGGAGGTGAAGTTCGGTCAGGCGCCGCCCGCGGCGCCGGCAGAACCCCCGCGGGCGCAGCCACTGGGCGCGACCGAACTGCTCGTCACGCGCGTCCAGGCCCGACGCGAGTCCGACGGGCGCACGCTGGTCGCGCTGCTGCCGCTGAAAGGCGACGGCGCGCACCTGACGCTCTCCGAGAACCTGCTGCACGGCTTCATGAAGCTCGTGCAGCAGGGCGCCGAGAAGGCCCAGTGGGGGTTGATGCTGGAACTGCCGGCCGACGGGCTCGTCGCGCCGGTCGACAGCGACACGCACCGCGTCCTCAACTGATCTCGCCGCCGCGGTGACCTGCGCGCGCTTCAGCCGGTTGTCGTGACCAGGCGCGCGCGCAGCGCGCCACGCACGCTGTTGGCGACGATCAACGCGTCGGCGCGCAGCAGCGCATCGCGCGGGATCGGGACCTCGCGCGCCGCGAGCTGCGGATCCGAAAGCAGCACTGCGCGCATCACCGACGGCAGCGCGCCGCACGCCAGCGGTGGCGTGCACCAGTGCCCGTCGATGCGCGCGAACACGGCCGAGCGGGCGCCCTCGGCGACCTCGTCGTGTTCGTTGCAGAAGATCATGTCGAAGGCGCCGCGTGCCTGCGCCTCGCGGATCGCCGCGTCGTAGGCCGCGCGCTGCGTGGTCTTGTGCGCGAGCCACGGATCGTCGCTGCGCACGCGCGCCGTCGCGAGCAGCACGTCGACCGGCTCGGTCAGTGGCTCGAGCGGCGCGAGCGTCGTCTGCACCGTACCGTCGTGCGCGAGCTGCACCCGCAGCCGCGCGGGCGATGCCGTCGCGTTCCGCGCCGTATGGACGATCGCGGCGAGCACGCGGGCGCGATCGAAGGCGAAGCCGAACGCCGCGGCCGAGGCCGCGAGGCGCGCGAGATGCGCGTCGACGCGCAGGGCGCCACCGGCCTCGACACGCAGGGTCTCGAACAGCGCGAAGCCGGGATCGAACGCGCGTGCGAAGCGCGTCTTCAGCAGGCACTCGGCGTACTCGTCGGCTGCGCGCGAGTCCGCCACCACGCCGCTGCCGACGCCCAGGCGCGCACGCTGTCCGGCGGCGTCGAGCTCGAGCGTGCGGATCGGCACGCTGAAGCGGAAGTCGCCGCCCGGATCGAGCCAGCCGATCGCGCCGCAGTACACGCCGCGCGCGACATGGCCTTCGGCGGCCGCGAGCACCTGCATCGCGCGCCGCTTCGGCGCACCCGTGACCGAGCCGCACGGAAACAGCGCGCGCAGCAGCGCCGCGAGCGGCAGCGGCGTGTCGCGGCGCGCTTCCACCGTCGAGGTCATCTGCCACGCCGTGGGCAGGGCCTCGAGGTCGAACAGCGCCGGGACATGCACGCTTCCGGTGGCCGCGATGCGACCCAGGTCGTTGCGCAGCAGGTCCACGATCATCACGTTCTCGGCGCGCGTCTTGGCGTCGTCGCGCAGCCGCTGCGGGTCGGTGTCGCGCGCCGCCGTGCCCTTCATCGGCTTCGCCCGCAGCACGGGGCCGTCGCGCGCGACGAACAGTTCCGGCGACGCGGACACGATCCACGCGCTCGCCAGCCGAGCGAACGCCGCGAACGGCGTCGGCTGCGCGGCGGCCAGACGCGCGTGGAGGGCCGCCGGCGGCCCGACGACGCGGGCGTCGCACGCGAACGTGAGGTTGCCCTGGTAGCAGTCGCCGTCGGCGATCGCGCGCTGCAGCACCGCGAACGCGTCCGCGTAGCGGGCGAAGTCCCAGCGCGGCGCGAGGTCGACCAGCGTGGCGGCGGGCAGCGCGTCGGCCGAGGCAGCGCCGGCCTGCGTCGCGAGCCAGGCGTCGACCTGCGTACGCGTCAGGCGCTGTGGCGCGTCGACGATCAGCGCTTCGAGCAGCGGTCCGTCGGGACCGTGCGGCGGCGCCAGGCCCAGCAGCGAGAAGCCCAGTCCGTACCGCGCGACGAGCGCGACGTGGCGCCCGGCGGCGAGCACCGCATCGATGTCGGCGCAGAAGGCGTCGAACTGCGCCGCGTCGGTGCAGACGGCGTGATCGAGCGGCGGTGCGTACAGCCGCGAGGCCGCCACGCCCGGCGCTGCGCTGCGGTCGTCGAGCAGCAGGAACGGTGCAGGCGCGTCGGTCATGCCGCGCCGCCGGAAGCGCGTCGGGTCAGGCGGCCGCGCGCGCAGCGCCGGCCAGCACGTCGTCGAGCCACTCGATCCAGTGCCGCACCGGCGTCGCGGTGCCGCTCTGCAGATGCGTGAGGCAGCCGATGTTCGCGGTGGCGATGCCGGTCGGTGCGCCGGCCGTGAGGGCGGCGACCTTGTTGGCGAGCAGTTGCCGCGACAGCTCCGGCTGCAGCAGCGAGTAGGTGCCGGCGGAGCCGCAGCACAGATGTCCGTCGGCGACGGGCACGAGATCGAATCCAGCCGCGGTCAGCATGCGTTCGGCCTTGCCGCGGATCTGCTGGCCGTGCTGCAGCGTGCACGGCGAGTGGAACGCGAGCGCGCGACGCGCGCGTCCCTGCGCGGCGGCTTCGAGCATCGGCACGATGCGTTCGGCTTCGGCCTCGACGATCTCGGTGAGGTCGCGCGTCGCGTCGGCGACACGCTGCGCGCGCGCGGCGAACGCGGCGTCCTGTTCGAGCAGGTGGCCGTACTCGCGCACCGTCGCGCCGCAGCCGCTCGCGGTCATCACGATCGCCTCGGCGCCGGCGTCGAGCAGCGGGATCCATGCGTCGACGTTGCGGCGCATCGCGTCGCGGCCGTCGTCCTGGTAGTTGAGGTGGAACTTGACGGCTCCGCAGCAGCCCGCCTGCGGTGCCTTGACGAGCGAGATGCCGATGCGGTCGAGCACGCGCGCCGCGGCCGGGTTGATGTCCGGCGCGAGCGACGGCTGCACGCACCCGTCCAGCACGACCATGCGCCGGGCGTGACGCGCCGCCGGCCACGCGCCGGCGCTGCGCTTCGGTGGCAGCTTCTTCGCGAGCGCGCTCGGCAGCAGGCCGGCCGCGAGGCGCCCGACCCCCAGCGCCGGTCCGAACAGCGCGCCGTTCGACAGCCCCGTGGCGAGCGCGCGGCGCTTCAGCGACTCGACCGGCGCGCGACCGACCTGGTCGTCGACGACCTTGCGGCCGATGTCGACCAGGCGTCCGTACTGCACCCCGGACGGACAGGTGGTCTCGCACGAGCGGCAGGTGAGGCAGCGATCGAGGTGCGTCTGCGTGCTGCGCGTCGCCGGCGTGCCTTCGAGCACCTGCTTGATCAGGTAGATGCGCCCGCGCGGCCCGTCGAGCTCGTCGCCCAGCAGCTGGTATGTCGGGCACGTCGCGGTGCAGAACCCGCAGTGCACGCAGCTGCGCAGGATGCGGTCGGCCTCGCGGCCCTCGGGGGTGTCCTTGATGAAGTCGGCGAGGTTGGTCTGCATGGCGGCTACGGCGAGGGCCGTGCACCCGGTCGGGCGCGCGGCTCGGGGGAGTCAGAACCTGTGAAGGAATTCGCCGCGCCCGAGCGAGCGCGACGGGCGGTGTCGATCAAGGCGCGAAGCGCAGCCGTGGCGGGCGTGTCGATCAAGGCGCGAAGCGCAGCCGTGGCGGGCTCCACGGCGAGCACTCGCAACGCCGAGCGGCGCCGTCAGGTGCGTTCGAGCGGGTGTGGGGGACTGCTTCACAGGTTCTCAAGGATCGGGGAACAGCCGGCCCGGACCGAACAGGCCGTCGGGGTCGAGCGCGGCCTTCAGGCGGCGCTGGATCGCCATCACGCCGGGGGCGACGCGCTGCAGACCGCGACCGCGATCGCCGCCATGCCAGAGCGTGGCGTGGCCGCCGTGGCGCGCGGCGGTGGCGTGCACGGTGTCGGCATCGACGTCGCCGGCAATCCAGCGCAGCGCACCGCCCCATTCGAGGCACTGCGGTCCGAGCCCGAGCGGTGGCGCCGTCGACTGCAGCGACACGCGCCACACCGTGCGTCCGGGGACGGTGAAGAACGCGGCCGACTGGTCACGCAAGGCGTTCCAGAACGCGTCGGCCGTGTGTGTCGGCACCGGGTCGCCACCGAGCTTCGCGCGCGCGGCATCGACCGCCGAGCCGGCGCCTGACAGCCGCACCGTGAGCGTCTGCTCGAGATGCGCCGACGCCGAGATCGGCAGCGGCTGCCCGGCCCAGCGCGCGAGCTGCGCGATCGCGTCGGCCTCGGCCATCTCGAAGCGCAGCGTGGTCTCGGCCTCCGGGCGCGGCAGCACCTTCAGCGCGACTTCGGTGAGCAGTGCCAGCGTGCCCCACGACCCGGCGATCAGGCGCGACACGTCGTAGCCGGCGACGTTCTTCATCACGCGACCGCCGAAGCGCAGCGCCTGCCCGCGACCGTCGACGATCGCCACGCCGAGGACGTAGTCGCGCGCCGAACCGGTCGACACGCGCCGGGGCCCCGACAGCCCGCTCGCGATCGCGCCGCCCAGCGTGCCGCCGTGCGCGAAACGCGGCGGCTCGAACGCGAGGCACTGACCGTGCGCCGCGAGTGCGGCCTCGACTTCGGCCAGCGGCGTGCCGGCGCGGGCCACGAGCACGAGCTCGCTCGGCTCGTGATCGACGATGCCGCTGAGGGCCGCCGTGTCGAGCACGTCGCCGTCGAGGCGCGCGGCGTGGAAGTCCTTGGTGCCGCCGCCGCGGATGCGCAGCGGCGTGCGCGCGGCCCGTGCCGCGAGGATGCGGTCGACGAACGGCGCGACGGTCGGATCGACCGTCGCGGGAGCGAGCGGCCCGTTCAAAACCGCGGGAGCTCGGGGAACGGCAGCGCGCCGCGCGACACGCGCATCGCGCCATAGTCGGCACAGCGCGCGAGGGTCGGGATCGCCTTGTCGGGGTTGAGCAGCCGGTGCGGATCGAACGCGCGCTTCACCGCGTGGAACGTGTCGAGCTCGGGTGTCGTGAACTGCACGCACATCTGGTCGATCTTCTCCATGCCCACGCCGTGCTCGCCGGTGATCGTGCCGCCCATCGCGACGCACAGCTCGAGGATGTCGGCGCCGAAGCGCTCGGCGGTCTCCGACTGTCCGGGCACGTTGGCGTCGAACATGATCAGCGGATGCAGATTGCCGTCGCCTGCGTGGAAGACGTTCGCGCACTGCATGCCGTGCTGCGCGGACAAGCGCGCGATGCCGTCGAGGACTGCGGCCAGGTTCTTCTTCGGGATCGTGCCGTCCATGCAGTAGTAGTCGGGCACCAGGCGCCCGACCGCGGGGAAGGCCGACTTGCGCCCGGACCAGAAGCGCAGGCGCTCCGCGTCGTCGCGCGAGCAGCGCACTTCGGTGGCGCCGCAGTTGCGCATGATGTCGATGACGCGCGCGATCTCGGAGGCCACTTCCTCGGGCGTGCCGTCGCTCTCGCACAGCAGGATCGCGGCGGCGTCGAGCGGATAGCCGGCGTGCACGAACTGCTCGACGGCGCGGGTGGCGAGCTGGTCCATCATCTCCAGCCCGGCCGGAATGATGCCGGCACCGATCACTGCGGCGACGGCCTCGCCCGCCTTCACGACCGAATCGAACGCGGCCAGCACGACCTGCGCCTTCACCGGTTTCGGCAGCAGCTTGACCGTGATCTCGGTGACGATGCCCAGCATGCCCTCGGAGCCGATCGCGAGCGCCATCAGGTCGTAGCCGGCGGCATCGAGCCCCAGGCCGCCGAGTTCGACGATGTCCCCGTCGATGGTGACCATGCGCAGCGCGTGGACGTTGTGCACGGTGAGGCCGTACTTCAGGCAGTGCACGCCGCCGGAGTTCTCGGCGATGTTGCCGCCGATCGAACAGGCGATCTGGCTCGACGGATCGGGCGCGTAGTACAGGCCGTGCGGCGCGACGGCCTCGGAGATGGCGAGGTTGCGCACGCCGGGCTGTACCCGCGCCGTGCGCGCGAGCGGGTCGACGGCGAGGATGCGCTTCATCTTCGACAGCCCGAGGGTTACGCCCTCGGTCATCGGCAGCGCGCCGCCGGACAACCCCGTCCCGGCGCCGCGCGGCACCACCGGCACCTTCAGGTCGCGGCAGATCCGCAGCACGTCGACCACCTGCTGCTCGGTCTCCGGCAGCACGACCGCGAGCGGCACGCGACGAAAGGCGGACAGCCCGTCGCACTCGTACGGCCGCGTGTCCTCGGCGCTCCACAGCAGGCTGGTGGCAGGGAGCACCGCGCCCAGGCGCGTCAGCAGCGCGGCGCGGTCGGCGGTGGACAACGCGGGAAACAGTTCGGGCTTGCCCATCGGCAGAAGTCGGACCGGTGTCGAAGGTGGCGGGGCGAGGGAAGGCGTGCGCTCGGCAGGCGCCGTCAGCGCAGGACCAGCACGGCGCGGAAATCGTTCACGTTGGTGAGCGTCGGGCCGGTGATCACGGCGTCGTCGATCGCCTCGAAGAAGCCGTGCCCGTCATTGTCGGCGAGCGACTTCTTCGCGTCCACACCGCGCGCAGCAGCCCGCGCGAGCGTGTCGGGGGTGACGATCGCGCCGGCGCGCTCCTCTGCGCCGTCGATGCCGTCGGTGTCGCCGGCCAGCGCATGCACGCCGGGCAGCGCTTCGAGCGCGACCGCCAGCGCCAGCAGGAACTCGACGTTGCGCCCGCCGCGGCCACGACCACGGACCGTCACGGTGGTCTCGCCGCCGGACAGCAGCACGCACGGGGCCGGCAGCGGCTGGCCGTGCTGCACGA
>JALORJ010000192.1 GCA_025459035.1 Burkholderiales bacterium | reverse complement strand
GCAACCGGCTCGATCCCGACGAGGCGCCGCTCGTCGTCGAGCGCTTCCGCGTCGAGGCGCGGGCCGCCGGTCGGCTGCACCATCCGAACGTGGTCGCCGTCTACGACTTCGGCGAGCAGGACGACCTGGTGTACCTGGTCATGGAGTGCGTGTTCGGTCGGCCGCTGACCGCCTACCTCGAGGCCGAAGACTTCCGCAACGAACCCGAGAAGGCCTGCGAGATCGTGCTGCAGATCCTCGCGGCGCTGCAGTACTCGCACACCCACGGTGTCGTGCATCGCGACATCAAGCCGGCGAACGTGATGGTGTCGCGCGACGGCGCGATCAAGGTCGCCGACTTCGGCGTCGCTCGCATCGAGTCGTCGAACCTCACCCAGACCGGCGACGTGATCGGCACGCCGTCGTACATGTCGCCGGAGCAGTTCGCCGGCGAGACCGCCGACCCGCGGACCGACCTGTACGCGGTCGGCGTGATCCTCTACGAACTGCTCACGCGGCGCCGCCCGTACGAGGGTCCGAACAACGCGGTGATCATGCACAAGGTGTTCACCGAGACGCCGAAGCGGCCGTCGGAGCTGAATCCGCTGCTCACCTCGGTGATGGACGGCATCGTGATGCGGGGCATGGCGAAGGACCCGCTCGACCGCTTCCAGTCGGCCGGCGAGTTCGAGGCTGCGGTGCGCGATGCGCTGACGCGGCCGTTGCTGAAGACCGCGACGCCCGCGACGCCGAAACTGGCGCCCAACCTGCTGCGCGCGGTGCGCCAGGGGGGCGCGACCGCGACGAACTCCGGTACCGCGCCCGAGGCGCGCGCACCGGGCGCTCCGGTCGCGGCGCGGCCGGCGGTGATCCCGTCGCCGGCGACACTGTCGGGGCGCAAGCCGATCGCACCGGCGAAGCCGAAGCCGGTCGTCATGTTCGTCGACGACGAGGCCCGCATCCTCAACGCGCTGCAGGCGCTGTTCGCGTCGCAGTACGAAGTCCACGTCTGCGACGACCCGGTGAAGGCGGTCGAGATGGTCAAGCGCCTGCCGGTGCAGGTGCTGGTGAGCGACCAGCGGATGCCGCAGATGCTGGGGGTCGACCTGCTGCGCGCCGCACGCGAGATCACGCCGCGCACGGTGCGCATCCTGCTGACCGGCTATTCCGATCTCGCGTCCATCGTGGGTTCGATCAACGACGGCGAGGTGTGGCGCTTCATCAACAAGCCGTGGGACGCGCAGGACATCCAGCGCACGCTGGCGGAGGCGGTGCAGATCTTCGACGCCGTGCCCGACGTCCCGGCGTGGCAGGCACCGGCCGAACCGTCGTTCGACGAGGCGATCCTCGTGCTGGACCCGCGCAACGACCTGACGCAGCCGCTGACGCGAGCCTTCGGCGATCGGCACTGGGTCGTGCGCGTCGAGTCGATCGACGCCGCACTGGCGGAGCTCGAGGGTCGCGAGATCGCCGTGATGGTGGTCGACATGGACCACGATCCCGACGGCGTGCGGGCGCTGCTGGCGGCGCTGAAGCGCACCTGGCCGCAGATCCTCGCGATCGCGGTCACGACCGCAGCCGACGCCGACCAGTTGATCGACCTGATCAACGAGGCGCAGGCCTATCGCTTCGTGAGCCGCCCGGTCGACTTCGCGCGACTCGGGACGCATCTCGACGGCGCGCTGAACCGCTACCACGCCTACAAGGCGATGCCGGCACTGGCCGAGGCGCACAGCAAGGTCGCCCCGCCGAAGCCGGCGGTGGCCGCGGCGCTCGGCGGCCTGCTGGACCGCGTGCGCGCGCTGCGGCTTCCGTTCGGACGCTCGAAGGCGTCCTGACGCCGCCCCGGCGCTTGGCGCCGGAGGGGGCTGGCCGCTACACTCGTGGGCTATCCCGAGGGCCTCGGATCGGCGTGGACATCGACCACTCCCGGCGCGCGGCCCACGGGAAATTCGCACACCTGCCGTCGCACGACGGGTCGGTGTCCGGACCCGGTGTCCGGAGGCCGCACGGGCGGGTGGAGGTCAACCCAGCAGTCGAAACGAGGCAAACCATGTCCGTCACCATGCGGCAGATGCTCGAGGCCGGAGTCCACTTCGGTCACCAGACGCGGTACTGGAATCCCAAGATGGCGCCGTTCATCTTCGGGCACCGCAACAAGATCCACATCATCAACCTCGAGAAGACGCTTCCGATGTACCAGGAAGCGATGAAGTACATCCGCCAGCTGACGACGAACAAGGGCACGATCCTGTTCGTCGGCACCAAGCGCACGGCGCGCGAGACCATCCGCGAGGAAGCCGTCCGCGCCGGCTGCCCCTACGTCGACCATCGCTGGCTGGGCGGCATGCTGAGCAACTTCAAGACCGTCAAGCTCTCGATCAAGCGGCTGAAGGACATGGAAGCGCTGGTCGAGGACGGCTCGGTCGAGAAGATGCCGAAGAAGGAGCAGCTGATGTTCCACCGCGAGCTGGCGAGCCTCGAGAAGAGTATCGGCGGCATCAAGGACATGACCGCGCTGCCCGACGCGATCTTCATCATCGACGTCGGCTATCACAAGATCGCGATCACCGAAGCGAAGAAGCTCGGGATCCCGGTCGTCGGTGTCGTCGACTCGAACCACTCTCCCGACGGCGTCGCGCACGTGATCCCGGGCAACGACGACTCGAGCCGCGCCATCAAGCTGTACGCGCGTGGCGCCGCGGACGCGGTGCTCGAGGGCCGCAACCAGATCGTGCGCGAGATCATCAGCGACGAGTTCGTCGAGGTCGAGACGACCGAGGAACAGGCCGCGCAGTGACGCGGTCGCGACGCGGTGCCTCGCATGGCGGGGTGCGGCGTCGCGTGACACACGCCGCACGCCGCGTCGTCGCCTCCGGGGCGGACGCGGCGTCGACACGCAACGCTCAGGAGTGGACATGGCCGAAATCACCGCAGGCATGGTGAAGGAACTGCGCGAGAAGACCGACGCGCCGATGATGGAATGCAAGAAGGCGCTCGCCGAAGCCGGCGGCGACCTGGCGAAGGCCGAGGAACTGCTGCGGGTCAAGCTCGGCAACAAGGCCGCGAAGGCCTCGAGCCGCGTCGCGGCCGAAGGCATCGTCGCCACGTGGCTCGCCGCCGATGCGCGGACCGGCGCGATCGTCGAGATCAACTGCGAGACCGACTTCGTCGCGAAGAACGACGACTTCCTCGCGTTCTCGCGGCAGGTGGCGGAGCTGGTCGGCACGCGCGAGCCCGCCGACGTCGCGGCGCTGTCGGCGCTGCCACTCGGCGGCGCGACGGTCGATGCCGTGCGCACCGAACTGGTCGGTCGCATCGGCGAGAACGTCGCGATCCGACGCTTCGCGCGCTTCACCACGGCAGGCCGCCTTGCCCAGTACGTGCACGGAGGCGCGAAGATCGGCGTCGTCGTCGACGTGGTCGGTGGCGACGAGGCGCTCGCGAAGGACCTCGCGATGCACATCGCGGCGGCCAAGCCGGTCGCGCTGTCGCGCGACCAGGTCTCGTCCGACCTGATCGAGAAGGAACGCAGCATCGCGGCAGCGAAGGCCGCCGAGAGCGGCAAGCCGGCCGACATCGTGCAGAAGATGGTCGAGGGCAGCGTGCAGAAGTACCTGAAGGAAGTCACGCTGCTGGGCCAGCCCTTCGTCAAGGACGACAAGCAGACCATCGAGCAGTTGCTGAAGTCGAAGGCGGCGTCGGTGGGTGGTTTCGCGCTGTACGTCGTCGGCGAGGGCATCGAGAAGAAGTCCACCGACTTCGCCGCCGAGGTCGCCGAGCAGCAGGCGAAGGCCCTGGCGGCGCAGGCCCGCTGAGGGGTCGAGGCGTGGCCGCTGACGGTGCGCCGGTGAAGCCCGCGTTCAAGCGCATCCTGCTGAAGCTGTCGGGCGAGGCGCTGATGGGCGACGACGCCTACGGCATCAATCGCCCGACCATCGAGCGCATCGTCGCCGAGATCGCCGAGGTCGCGGCACTCGGGGTCGAGATCGGGGTCGTGATCGGCGGCGGGAACATCTTCCGTGGGGTCGCGCCCGGCGCGGCCGGCATGGACCGCGCGACAGCCGACTACATGGGCATGCTCGCGACGGTGATGAACGCGCTCGCGCTGCAGGACGCGATGCGTCGCGTCGGGCTGTCGAGCCGGGTGCAGTCGGCGTTGACCATCGAGCAGGTCGCCGAGCCGTACATCCGCGGCAAGGCGATCCGCTACCTCGAGGAAGGCAAGATCGTCATCTTCGCGGCGGGGACCGGCAACCCATTCTTCACCACCGACACCGCGGCGGCGCTGCGCGGGATGGAGATGAACGTCGACATCGTGCTGAAGGCGACCAAGGTCGACGGCGTGTACACCGCCGACCCGAAGCGCGATCCGGCCGCGACCCGCTACCGCACCGTGAGCTTCGACGAGGCCATCGGCCGCGACCTGAAGGTGATGGACGCGACCGCGTTCACGCTGTGCCGCGACCAGAAGCTGCCGATCGGGGTCTTCAGCATCTTCAAGGATGGAGCGCTGCGGCGCGTGGTGCTGGGAGAAGACGAAGGCACCCGCGTGCACGCCTGACCCGCGACGAACGCCACCAGGGAGAGCGCATGATCGCCGACGTGAAGAAGGGCGCCGAGCAGAAGATGCAGAAGTCGCTCGAGACGCTTCGCAACAATCTCGGAAAGATCCGCACGGGCCGCGCCCACACGGGTCTGCTGGATCACATCAAGGTCGACTACTACGGCACGCTCACGGCCATCAACCAGCTGGCCAACATCACGCTGATCGACGCCCGCACGATCGGGGTGGCGCCGTGGGAGAAGAAGCTTGCGTCCGCCATCGAGAAGGCGATCCGCGAGTCCGACCTCGGCCTGAACCCGTCCTCCACGGGTGACACGATCCGCGTGCCGATGCCGGCCCTGACCGAGCAGCGCCGCAAGGACCTCATCAAGGTCGTGAAGGGCGAGGGCGAGGACGCGCGCGTGGCGGTGCGCAACGTGCGTCGCGACGCGAACACGCAGCTGAAGGACCTGCTCAAGGACAAGAAGGTCTCGGAAGACGAGGAGCGACGCGCGCAGGACGAGGTGCAGAAGCTCACCGACCGCTTCGTCGCCGAGATCGACAAGTTGCTGTCGGCGAAGGAAGCGGAACTGCTGTCCATCTGACCGCGAGGCGGACGTGACGCAGGCCCACGCCGCGGCGGATGCCGTGCCGCGCCACGTGGCGATCGTCATGGACGGCAACGGCCGCTGGGCTCGCCAGCGTCACATGCCACGCGTGTCCGGCCACAAGCGCGGCGTCGAGACGGTGCGCGAGATCGTCCGGGCCGCCGGCGAGCGCGGGGTGCGCGAACTGACGTTGTTCGCGTTCTCCAGCGAGAACTGGCGGCGACCGGCCGAGGAAGTCGGTTTCCTGATGCAGCTCTTCATGCGCGCGCTCGAGCAGGAAGTCGACAAGCTGGCCGAGAACGGTGTGCGCCTGCGTTTCGTCGGCGACATGACGGCCTTCGACCCCGAGCTTCGCACCCTGATCGCGACCGCGGAGGCGCGCACCGCCGGCAACGACCGCATGGGGCTCACGATCGCGGCCAACTACGGCGGGCGCTGGGACATCCTGCAGGCGGTCAACCGTCTGGCGCTCGCGCACCCGGAGCGCGCAGGGCGTTGGACCGAGGCCGACCTCGAGCCGTTCCTCGCCCTTGCGCACGCCCCGGCACCGGACCTCTTCATCCGTACCGGCAGCGAGCAGCGCATCAGCAACTTCATGCTCTGGCAGCTCGCCTAC
>JALORJ010000191.1 GCA_025459035.1 Burkholderiales bacterium | reverse complement strand
GGCTGGGCGCGCTACGTCGTCGTCGGCCGGGCGTGGCGCAAGCCGTTCGCGAAGCTGCGGCGCGCCCGTGGCGAGCGGCACGTTCGTGGCCTTAAGGCGCGCGAGATTCTCGACCGCGTCGCGCGCGAGGCGCGACTGCCGACCGTCACGGCGACGGCGCCCGCCCGCCGCGACCCGCCCGGGGCGGACCCGACACCGTCCGGCCCACCGCGCTGAGCGGCACATCGCCGGTCGGCCACGGCACCGTCGACGTCGTTGCACGCGCCGTCGGCCGGCATCCGCAGGATCGTTGACGTGGCGCAAGCCGGAGGGTCGCGCGGCCGGGGGGCGGCGTGGCACCGTCCGGTCTGTCGTCGTTCCCCTGCTCCGGAGCCCGCATGCAGCAGGCCGCCCGTGTCGTCCACCCCGAGGTCACCGCGTTCTTCGACCCGGCCACGTGGACCTTCAGCTATGTCGTGCGCGATCCCGCGTCGACCGCCTGCGCGATCGTCGATCCGGTGCTGGATCTCGATCTGCCGTCCGGGCGCATCGGTACCGCGTCCGCGCGCAATCTCGTCGAGCACGTGCAGCGGCGACACCTGCAGGTCGAGTGGATCGTCGAGACCCACGTGCATGCCGACCACCTGTCGGCGGCCGCGTGGGTCAAGGCGCAGGTCGGTGGCAAGGTCGGCATCGGTGCGCGCGTGACCGCGGTGCAGCAGGTGTTCGGCGACCTGTTCGAGGAGGGGCCCGAGTTCGCGCGCGACGGGCGCCAGTTCGACCACCTCTTCGGCGACGGCGAGAGCTACATGATCGGCGGTGCGTGCGCACAGGTGATGCACACGCCGGGCCACACGCCGGCGTGTGCGACGCACGTCGTCGGTGACGCCGCGTTCGTCGGCGACACGCTGTTCATGCCCGATGCCGGCACGGCGCGCGCCGACTTCCCGGGCGCCGACGCCCGCACGCTGTACCGGTCGATCCGCCGCATCCTCGAGTTGCCGCCGAAGACCCGGCTGTTCATGTGTCACGACTACGGGCCGGGCGGGCGCGAGGTGCGCTGGGAGTCCACCGTGGCGCGGGAGCGCGCCGAGAACATCCACGTGCGCGACGGCATCGACGAGGACGCGTTCGTCGAGATGCGCACCGCGCGCGACGCGACGCTCGACGTGCCGCGGCTGCTGTTCCCGTCGCTGCAGGTCAACATGCGCGCCGGACACCTGCCACCCGCGGGTGCGGGGGGGCGCCGCTTCCTGAAGCTGCCGCTCGACGCGATCTGACCGCGAGTCGCGGGGCGCGCGGGGTTCTCAGCCCTCCGCGGCGGCCTTGCGCTCGACCAGCGGGATCGCGCCTTCGGCCGTGATGCGGCCGCGTCCCGGTTCAGCCGCGGCCAGCGGCGCGACCTCGGTCATGGTCTGTGCGCTGCGCAGCACCAGCCGCTGATAGGTACGCGTGCCTTCGATCTTCCAGGCGGCCTCGTCGGGCGTGATCGCGCGGATCACGCGTGCCGGCACGCCGGCCACCAGCATGCCGGCGGGGATCTCCATCGCGGCTTTCACGAACGCGCTGGCCGCGACGATCGCGTTCTCGCCGACGATCGCGTTGTCCATCACGACCGCGTTCATGCCGACCAGCGCGTTGCGGCGCACGCGGCAGCCGTGCAGCACCGCGCCGTGGCCGATGTGGCCGTCTTCCTCGATCACGGTGTCGGTGCCGGGAAAGCCGTGCACGACGCAGGTGTCCTGCAGGTTGCTGCCGGTCTCCATCACCAGCCGCCCGAAGTCGCCGCGCAGGCAGGCCGCGGGTCCGACGTAGCACGCCGGGCCGACGTGCACGTCGCCGATCAGCACCGCGCTCGGGTGCACGTACGCCGTCGGGTGCACCACCGGCACGAAGCCGTCGATCGCGTAGCAGGGCACGGGGTGGCCTCGCGCCGGTCGGTCAGGCGGCCGCCGCGACCGGCGGCGCCACGTGCCAGCGCCGCTGGATCACGCGGAAGCGGTTGGCGACGAACGCGGTATCGGAGTACGACGCGTTGGCGGCGGGGTTGGCGCCGGTGCCGTGGTAGTCGGAGAACGCCGCCGACTGGTTGACGTAGACGCCGCTGGTGAGGTTGATCGACAGCGCCACGCCCGCGCGCAGCGTCGCTTCGGTCATGGCGTCGATCACCGCGTCGTCGGTCGCGTACAGCCCGACGGTCAGCGCGCCCTTCTCGCGCACCAGGCGCTCGGACAGCGCGATGCCGGCGGCGGTGTCGGCGACCTTGACGACGAACGCGATCGGGCCGAAGCGCTCCTCCATGTACGCCGTCTCGTCGGCGGCGTCGCAGGCGAGCAGCACCGGCGTGTGCACCTGGGCGTCGGGAAACTCGGGATGTTCGAGGCGCTTCGATGCGAGCACCACGCGCCCCCACTGCGGCGCCTGCGCGATGCGCGCGAGCGTCGCTTCGCTGTTGATGGCGCCCAGCAGCGCGAACGCGGTCGACGGGCTGGCCAGCAGTTGCTCGACAGTCGCTCCGAGGTCGGCGGCGACCTGGTCGAAGCCGACGCGGCCGGTCGGTGTGCCGATGCCGTCGGCCGGCACCAGGATCGCCTGCGTCGTCGTGCACATCTGCCCCGAGTACAGCGACAGCGTGAACGCGAGGTTCTTCAGCATCGCCGGGTAGTCGTCGGTCGAATCGATCAGCACGTTGTTGACGCCTGCGAGCTCGGCGTAGAGCGCGGCCTGCGTCGCGTGCTGGCGCAGCCACTGGCCGAAGGCGTTGCCGCCGGTGAAGTCGATCGACTTCACTGCCGGGTGCGTCGCGAGCTGCTGCGTGTCGGCCGGGTCGGCGCTGATCGCGAGCGTCACGAGGTTCGGATCGAGGCCCTGCTCGGCCAGCACCTCGCGCGCGATGCGCACGCTGATCGCCGCCGGCAGCACCGCGTTCGGGTGCGGCTTCACGATCACCGGGTTGCCGGTCGCGAGCGCCGCGAACAGGCCGGGGTAGGTGTTCCACGTCGGGAACGTGCTGCAGCCGATCACCAGCGCGACGCCGCGGCCGGTGATCTCGTAGTGCTTGCGCATCGCGAGCGGCGGGTTCTTGCCCATCGGCTTCTCCCAGCCGGCCTCGTTCGGCACGGCGGACATCGCGTCCCACGCATACGCGATCGCTTCGAGCGCGCGGTCCTGCGCGTGCGGGCCGCCGGCCTGGAACGCCATGCCCCACGATTGACCGCTGGTGAACATCACCGCGTGCGCGATTTCGAAACTGCGCTGGTGGATGCGCTGCACGATCTCGAGACAGATGCCGACGCGCCCGTCGGCGCCGACCTTGCGCCATGCCGGCATCGCCACCGTGGCCGCGTCGATCAGCGCCTGCGGCGTGCAGACCGGGTAGCGCACGTCGAGCGCGACGCCGTACGGCGAGCGCTCCGGCGCGATCCAGCCAGTCTGTCCCGGCTGATCGAGCGCGAAGTCGCGGCCGAGCAGCGCTTCATATGCCGCCTTGCCGTCGGCCTGCGCGGTCTCGCCGTAGACCTTCGGGCTCGGCTGCTCGGGGAAGGGGGTCCAGAAGCCCCGGGTGCGGATCGCCTCGACGGCGCGGTCGAGCATCGGGCGATGCTGGTCGAACAGCGGATGCGGCATGGAGGTCTCCGGCGAAGGGGCGCATGCGTGGCCCGAAGTCCGTCGGGCACGGAAGACTTGCATGCGAATGCGAGCGAGGCTAGTTTCGATCGACCGGTCGGTCAACGAATTCGGAGGAGCAGTGACGCAGCACGAGTCGAGCACGCACGGCGCGACGGCGCAGGCCGCGAGCGGCTACGCATCGATCCGCTTCGCGATCGACGCGGGCGTGGCGACGCTGACCTTGAACCGCCCGGACAAGCTCAACAGCTTCACCGACGCGATGCATGCCGAGGTCCGCGACGCGCTCGCGCAGGCGGCCGATGCGTCGGTGCGCTGCCTCGTGCTGACAGGTGCCGGGCGCGGCTT
The DNA here is from genome assembly GCA_025459035.1 of Burkholderiales bacterium. Lineage (GTDB taxonomy): Bacteria > Pseudomonadota > Gammaproteobacteria > Burkholderiales. Next base: position 1,805 of record JALORJ010000191.1, on the reverse strand, counting down.
CTGCGCCGGTCAGGATCTGGGCGATCGGACGGTCGCGCCGGGCGCGGCGCGCCCCGACCTGGGCGACTCGATCGAGCGCAACTACAAGCCGCTCGTGCTCGCGCTGAAGGCGCTCGACAAGCCCGTGATCGGCGCGATCAACGGGGTCGCGGCCGGCGCCGGCGCCAACCTCGCGCTGGCCTGCGACATCGTCGTCGCGGCGCGCAGCGCGAAGTTCGTGCAGGCGTTCTGCAAGCTGGGCCTGGTACCCGACTCGGGGGGCACGTGGTTCCTGACGCGCGCGCTGGGCGCGCCGCGGGCGCTCGGCCTGTCGCTGTTCGGCGATGCGCTGAGCGCGGAGCAGGCGGCCGCGTGGGGTCTGATCTGGCAGTGCGTCGACGACGACGCGTTGATGCCCACCGTGGACGCCATGGCGCGGCGACTGGCGGCGGGCCCCACGCGCGGCTTCGCGCGCACCAAGCAGGCGGTCGCCGCCGCGGCCTCGAACCCGCTCGCGGCGCAGCTCGATCTCGAGCGCGACTTCCAGCGCGAGCTGGGCTTCTCCGACGACTACCTCGAAGGCGTGAGCGCGTTCATGCAGAAGCGCGCACCGCAGTTCGCCGGGCGCTGAGCCGCGATGTCTCGCACGCCCCGCGCTGCCACGACCGACACGGCCGCGCCCGCCACGACGCCCGCGCCCGGCCCGACTCGCGCGACGCCGGTCGCGCGGGTGCGCAGCGCCCGACCTCTTCTCTTCTGAGCCCGCGATGCCGGCAAGACTTCCGCAGGACACCCCGGTGATGGTCATCGGGGCGGGCACGATGGGCAGCGGCATCGCGCATGTCGCGGCGCGTACCGGACACCCGACCGTGCTGCTCGATCTCGATGCCGCCGCGCTCGACCGTGGCCGGGCGTCGATCGAGAAGGACCTCGCGTTCCTGCGTGACAAGGGACGTCTGACCCCCGAGGCGCACGACGCGACGCTCGCGCGTCTGCGCCTGTCGAGCGAGCTGGCCGACGCCGGTCCGTGCGCGCTCGTGATCGAGGCGATCGTCGAGGACGTGGCCGTCAAGCGGCGCCTGTTCGCCCAGCTCGAGGCGCTCGTCGCCGACGACGCGATCCTCGCGAGCAACACGTCGTCGATCTCGATCACCGAACTGGCGGCGGGCCTGGCGCATCCGGGGCGCGTGGCAGGCATGCACTTCTTCAACCCGGCACCGCGCATGGCGCTGGTGGAGATCGTCGCGGGTCTCGTGACCGATGCGGCGGTCGTCGACACACTGCACTCGACCGCGCTCGCGTGGGGCAAGACGCCGGTGATCGCGCAGTCGACGCCGGGGTTCGTCGTGAACCGTGTCGCGCGCCCGTACTACGCCGAGAACCTGCGCACGTTGACCGAGCACGCATGCGACGCGGCCACGCTCGACGCGCTGCTGCGCGAGGCCGGCGGCTTCGCGATGGGCCCGTGCGAGCTGCTCGACCTGATCGGTCTGGACGTGAACCTGATGGTCACGAAGTCGGTGTTCGGGGCGCTCGGGTTCGACGGGCGCTACGCGCCGTCGCTGATCCAGGAAGAGCTCGTGCGCAGCGGCCGGCTGGGCCGCAAGTCGGGGCACGGCTTCTTCTCGTACGCACCGCAGTCACCGAAGCCGGTGCCGCGGACGGCGGCCCCCGAGGCCGTGGTGGCGCGCGTGACCGCGCCGCACCGCGTCGGCGGCCTCGAGGCGCTGGTCGACCGGCTCGCCGCGGCCGGCATCGAGATCCGCCGCGTGCCGCGCGAGGAGTCGGCGCATCTGCAGATCGGCGATGCGCGCGTCGAGCTGTCG
>JALORJ010000190.1 GCA_025459035.1 Burkholderiales bacterium | reverse complement strand
GGCTGCGCCGACAGCGCCAGCACGCTCGCAACGAACACGGAAACGCCCAGCCCACGACGTGGTGTCTTGAGAATCATTCTGTGTCCCCCCCGGAACGTAGCCGCTATTGTGTTATTGCGACCTGTGCGACAAACCTACAACGATCACGCCTGCAATGCCACACACCGGTGGTGCTGTGCACATGGCGGTCAGACCTGAGGGGGGAATCAAATGAAATCGATTCGTATCGCGACGATGGCGTCCAGCTCGCTGATCGCAGGAATCCTGCTCGCGGGGTGCCAGACCGGCGGCAACGCCGTTGCCGACGCGCCGGCGCTGAAGCCGGTCACGCCGCCTGCCGGCGCGAAGATCACCACGGTGCCCGGCGAACCCCTGTCGTGGCGCATTCCCAACATCGGCGAGGCGGCGGAGTCGTACTACGGCCCCGACAGCGAGCACCTGATCGCGCAGGTGCAGAGCCCGCTGGCGGTGAAGAGCCCGCGCGGCATGGCGGGCTTCCTGACCAAGACCTTCACCGACGCGGGCACCGACGTGGTGCTGGTCAACGACAAGGGCTGGGACGCCTGCTCGTACTTCTTCCCCGACGGCAAGAAGCTGGTCTGGACCTCGATCCGCGACAACCTCGACATGCCGATCGGCAACTGGTCCGACTGGCGCAACTATCCGCAGGGCTCGGAGCTCTACACCTCGGACCGCCAGGGCGGCAACGTCGTGCGCCTGACGAACAACAAGGAGTACGAGGCCGAGGTCACGGTCTCGCCGGACGGCAAGTGGATCGTGTTCGGCCGCATGATCAACAAGAACATGGACCTCTGGGTCATGAAGTCGGACGGCACCGGCGAGAAGCAGATCACCTTCACCGAGGATGACCAGGAGGGCGCGCCCTACTTCCTGCCCGACAACGAGACCATCCTGTTCCGCGCGAGGAAGGCCTCGGAATACGGCCAGAGCCCGACGCCGATGACGATCTACACGATCAAGCGCGACGGCAGCGACCTCAAGCCGCGCACCTTCACGCACGACATGAACTGGGCGCCCTACCCCACGCCGGATGGCGAGCACTTCTTCTTCGTGCGCGCCGAGACGCCGCGCAACTGGGAGGTGTACCTCGGCTACATGGACGGCAAGACGCCGCCGAAGCGCATCACCTTCGACGAGGGTTTCGACGGCTTCCCGGCGATCTCCCCCGACGGGCGCAAGATGGTCTGGACCAGCAACCGCGGCAGCGGCGCCGGCTTCATGCAGGGCCTGCAGCTGCACGTCATGGACGTGACCTCGCTGAACCTCGGGCCCCGCAAGGCTTCTCGCCGCTGAACCTCGGTCGATCGACCACTCATCCGACTCAGGAGGAATCGCAGATGTCCAAGAGGCACTCTTCACACCTCGACCGGCGCGCGCTGCTGACACGCGCCATGGCGGCCGGCGTGGCCGGCGCTGCCGCCGCCACCGGCGTCGCACCGTCCGACGCGCAGGCCCAGCAGGCCGGCGCTGGCGGCCGGCGCGCCACCAGCGACATCCAGGTCGCGAAGCGCGGCGTCTATGCCACCGTGCCGCTGCGCCAGGACGCGATCAGCGTGACCGCGATCCAGTCGCGCGTCTGGTCGGTGGAGGTACGCAACCTCGCGCCCACCATGAAGCGCAACCTCGCGCACGTGACCAAGCTGATCGACTACGCCCAGGGCTCGGGCGAGGAATGGGGCGGGGAACGCCTCTGGGGCGGGAAGCAGGACCTGATCTGCATGCATGAGTTCCCGATCCAGGGATTCCAGCCCTGGACGCGCAAGGAACTCAACCAGATCGCGTTCGAGCTGCCTGGGCCGGAAGTGGACGTCATCGCGCAGCGCGCGAAGAAGTACGGCTGCTACATCGCCTTCGGCTGCTACGCGAAGGAGAAGGACTGGCCCGACCACGTGATCAACATGTCGGTGATCGTCGGGCCCGACGGCAACATCGTCAGCAAGCAGTGGAAGGCGCGGAACATCCTCGGCCTGTTCGGCGAGGGCGCGCTGATCGGCACGACGATCTACGACGTGCTCGAGCGCTACGTCGAGATGTACGGCTGGGACGCGACGCTGCCGATCGCGCGCACCGACATCGGCAACATCGCGATGACCGCGGTGGGCGCCGAGCCGATGCTCTACACCTGCCTCGCGCTGAAGGGCGCGGAGATCATGATCCTCACCGTCACCGGCGGCACCAACGCGGAGTCGGCGATCGCGACGGCGCGGGCAAACCGGCTCTACACCGTGGGCGTCGGCAACTCCGTCTCGCCGGACAACCCGGGGTTCATGGAAGGCGCAGGCTCGCGCGACGAGGGCACGGTGGTGGTCGACCCGCGTGGCACGGTGCTCGCGAAGACCGCGAACCACCACGAGGATGGCGCCAGCGCGCGCATCCCGATCGCCGACTTCCGCAAGACGCGGCGCTTCCCGGAATTCCCGATGGCGCTGATGCTGCCGGTGTTCCAGCAGTACGAGCCGGTGTTCCAGCCGAACGCGTTCCTGGAGAAGCTGCCCGCCACCTACGAGGACGCGGGCGCGCTGGTGCGCAAGCGCATGGGGATGAAGTAGCCGGGGCCGATGGCGCGGCCGGCCCGGATCCCGGCCTGCGCCGCGCCCGGCGCCGCGGTCAGCGCCGCGGTCAGCGCAATGCGTCGCGCAGGGCGGCGCGCAGCGCCTCGGGCGGCGCGTTGAAGAGGATCGCGCGAAGCCGGCCGTCGCGGCCGACCAGGTACACCTGCGAGGAATGGTCGACGGTGTAGTGACCGCCCGGCTGCGAGGGCGGCTGCCGCACGAACGACGCGGTGAAGCTGCGCGCCACGGGCCGGACCTGCGCGGCCGGGGCGGTGAGCCCGACGATGCGCGGCGACACCTGCCCGAGGAAGGACTTCAGCACCGCGGGCGTGTCGCGCTCGCCGTCGACGCTGATCATGTAGAGCCGCACGGCCGCGAACTCCGGGCCGTCGGCCAGCACCTGCTGCAGCGTGAGCAGCGTCGTCGGGCAGACGTCCGGACAGTGCGTGAAGCCGAAGAACACCAGCGACACCTGGCCCGGCAGTTGTCGCGCTGACAGGAACTCGCGACCGTCCTGGTCCCGCAGCGCGAACGGCGCGATCGCGCGCGACGGATCCAGCCGCAGCACGCGCTCGGCCGCCGCGGGCCTCGCCGCCTGGGCTGCGGCGGGGGCTGCGGCTGGGGCCGTGGACGGGGCCGGGGCCTGCGCCGGCTTGGCGAGCGGCGCGCCCGCTGCCGCGGCTGCGGCCGGCGAGGCGCCTTGCAGCGCCGCGCAGGCGACGATCACCCCCATCGCCAGCCGGATCGAGGCACTTCCGCGCCAGCCGTTCCCGCCTTCGGTTACGCGGCGCGGCATGCCTTAGTTCGTGAACAGCCGGTTCGCCGGGATCGCGACGAAGCTGGTCGTGCCGGGCGCCTGCCAGCGCAGGCGCATCGCCGTGTTGCCAGTGTTCTCGTAGTACTCGAGGCGCACCTCGTAGCGCACGCCCGCCTGCAGGTTGATGGTCGTACTGGTGTCGGTCGTCGCGCCGTGCAGCGTCCAGTTGCTGATCATCGGCACGCCGTTGATCCACAGTCGCACACCGTCGTCCGACACCGTCTGGAAGCGATAGCTGCCGCTCGCCGGCGCCTGCACGGTGCCCGTCCAGCGCACCGAGAAGCGATCCGCCGGCACGCCGGCGGCAGGCGACCCGGTGCCCCAGGAGAAGTCGACCGCCTCGGTGCGCGTCAGCAGCGGCGTCCCGGCGAGCGCCGTGCCGTTGTAGTAGCGACCGACGAGGCCGGTGCCGGTGCCCGCGTCCTGCGGCGCCGCCGACTCCTCGCGACCGATCTGCTGCAGGTAGGCGACCAGCCGGTCGACGTCGGCGACGGGGATCGTCGCGGCGCCGGCGTGCGCCTGCACGGCCGCGGCCAGCGTCGGTGCCGAACCGTCGTGCAGGTAGGGCGCCGTCGCCCAGACATCGCGCAGGGTCGGGGGATCGATGCCCGCCAGCGGCGCACCAAGCCGCTGGCCGCTGGTCGCCTTCAGCGTGCCGACGTCGAGGAGCGTGTTCGCGCCGCTCGCGGTGAAGGTCGTGCCGGCATGGCAGGCCGCGCAGTTTAGGCTGCGGAACAGCGTCCGCCCTTCGTTCGCTGCGGTCGTCAGCGTCGTCGAGGACGGGCGGAACGGCGTGTCGTCGAAGCGGTTCAGCGACGCGACGTAGGCGGCGAGCGCGTCGAGGTCGGCGCTCTGGCCGGCCTTGCGGTCGCCGAGCGGCTGGCTGCGCGTGCCGGCGAAGAAGGCGGCGTCGCTCATCAGGCCGGTGCCGCCCGCGAGGCCGCGGATCTGGCCCTCGAAGTCCTGCACCTCGTCGAAGTTGTTGCTCCAGTGCAGGAAGCCCTGGCCGGCCGCGCGGCCGCGCAGGCTGATCGTGTTGCGCAGCCCCTCGCCCGAGCCGGTGAGGTCCCAGGTGCGGCCGTCGTGGCCGCCGTCGTTGTGGCAGGACGCGCAGCTCATGTAGCCGTCGCGCGCGAGGCGCGGGTCGCGGGCGTCGTAGAACAGCTGCTTGCCGGTGAGCACCGTCGCGGTCAGCCGCTCCGTGCCGATCGCGTTCAGGGTCGTGACGGCCGGCAGGTCGGCGATGCCGCGCACCACCAGCGGCTCGAGGTCGAACACGCCGACCGTGCGGTCCATGAAGTTGCCGACGTAGAGCTGCAGGCCGTCGGGCGAGAGCGCGAGGCCCTGCGGCGCGCGGCCGACCGGGATGCGGAACAGCTCGTAGCGCCCGTGCGCGTCGATCACCGCGACCTCGCGGCTGGTCTCGAGCGCGACGAACAGGTAGTTGCCGCGGCGGTCGTAGATCGCGGCAGTCGCGAGGCTCGAGTTGTCGTGGTCGAGGCGCGACGCGTGGTCCTCGGCATCGCTTTGCAGGTCGATGCGCGAGCTGATCGCGCGCACGGTGTTCTGGAAGTCGAGCGGCCGGCCATCGCGGCCGAGGCCACGCTCGACGTTGTCCTGCTTCGAAGGCACCCAGGCCTGCGTGCCGTCGGGCGAGATCGCGGCGGCGCCGAGGTAGTTCGGCACGCCGCGCCCCTGGTTCTCGGCGTCCGGCCGCGTGCTGGTGCGCAGCGCGATGGTGCGCAGCACGCCGAAGCTCGCGGCGTCGACGACCACGACCTCGCCGCCGCCCGCGCCGGGCTCGATGGTCGCGGTCGACTCACCGGGCAGCGGCGGCGAGACGAAGCGCGAGACGTAGACCTTGGCGCCATCGGCGCTGACCGAGATGTGGCGGACGTTCGGCCCGACCGCCAGCGTGCCGGTGCGCGCGTAGGTCGCCGAATCGTAGCGTAGCAGCTGGCCGGTCGCGGCGAGCGCGACGTAGGCGGTGTTGCTGCCGGGCCGGAACGCGATGCCGTAGGGCTGCGAGGCGCGCGGCAGGCCGATGGTGCGCACCACCGCGCGCGTGTCCGGGTTGATCACGCTGATCGACGAGGACTGCTTGTTCGCGACCCAGATCCGGCCGTCCGGCGCGATCGCCAACGCGCGTGGCGCGGTGCCGACGGGGATCTCGGCGAGGCGCGTGCGCGCCACGACGTCGAGCACGCTGACCGAGTTGTTGTCGGCGTTGACGACCCAGGCCTGCGGATTGCCGGCGGCCGGCTGGCGCGCGACCAGGCTCGAGGACACCGACGGCGCGCGCGCCGTCAGCGGCAGGTGCACGGCGTGGACGATCGTCTCGGTCGCGGTGCCGCCGCGATCGTCGGTGACG
>JALORJ010000189.1 GCA_025459035.1 Burkholderiales bacterium | reverse complement strand
TGCCGACGCCGCGCTGGCAGGTGCTCGACGCCGGCAGCGACCCGGCGCAGGTCGCGGCGGCGCTCGGCCTGCCGCTGATCGTGAAGCCGTCGCGCGAGGGCTCGACGCTCGGTCTCACGCGCGTGACGCGGGCGGACGAACTGCCGGCGGCGTACGCGCTGGCCGCGCGCCACGACCCGCAGGTGCTGGCCGAGGAGTTCGTCGCCGGTGTCGAGTACACCGGCGCGTTCGTCGGCGAGCGCGCGCTGCCGCTGGTGCGCATCGAGGCGCCCGACGGGCGCTACGACTACCACCACAAGTACTTCAGCGACGACACGCGCTACTTCTGCCCGGCGGGTCTGCCCGATGCGGTCGAGGCCGAACTGCGTGCGCTGGTGCTGCGTGCCGCGGCGGCGCTGGGTTGCCACGGATGGGGCCGCGCGGACCTGATCCGCCGCGCCGACGGTTCGGTCGCGCTGCTCGAGATGAACACGTCGCCGGGCATGACCGGCCACAGCCTCGTGCCGATGGCCGCGAAGGCCGCGGGGATCTCGTTCGAGGCGCTGGTGGTGGAACTGCTGGAGCGCGCCCGTGTGGAATGACGCGCCGCGGCTGCGCTTCGTGTCGAACGTGCTCTTCGCGCTGGTCGCGCTGGCGCTGGGCGCCTTCGCGATCCATGCCGCGTCGCGGTTGCCGATCTTCGCGCTGCGCGAGGTGCGGGTCGACGGCGCCACCGAGCACGTGACGCGCGCGCAGGTCGACGTCGTCGTGCGCACGGAGCTGCGCGGCAACTTCTTCTCGATCGATCTCGATGCCGCGCGCGCGGCGTTCGAGAAGCTGCCGTGGGTGCGGCGCGCCCAGGTGCGGCGTGCGTGGCCGGATCGCCTCGACGTGGTGCTGGAGGAGCGCGTCGCGCTCGCGCGCTGGGGCGACGACGGTCTGGTCGACACGCACGGCGAGGTGTTCGTCGCGGCGAGCGATGCCCGGCTGCCGACGTTCACCGGCCCGGCCGAGGCGGCGCCCGATCTGGCGCGGCGCTACGCGACGTTGCGCACGCTGCTCGCACCGCTGGGGCGCGAGCCGGTGGAGATCGAGGTGTCGGCGCGGCGCGCGTGGAGCGTGCGCCTCGACGACGGCCTGCGCATCGAGCTCGGGCGCGACGGCATCGAGGCGCGGCTCGCGCGCTTCGTCCTGGTGTACGGGCGGACGGTCGCGGCGCTGCCGGACCGGCCGACGGTGGTGGATCTGCGCTACCCCAACGGATTCGCGGTCCGGTCGCGCGTCGCGCCGCCGGCGGCCGTGCATCCGAAGGGCTGAGGCGCGGCGCTCGCAGACGGCAGACAGGGAGAACGCATCGATGGACCTCGCAGAAACCCGGCGCATGTCGCTGGTGCCCAAGGGCAAGGACGCTCGCAACCTGATCGTGGGGCTCGACATCGGCACGTCGAAGATCACCGCGATCGTCGCCGAGGCACGGCCCGACGGCAGCTTCGAGGTCGTCGGCACGGGCTCGAGTCCGTCGCGCGGGCTCAAGAAGGGCGTCGTGGTGAACATCGACTCGACGGTGAGCTCGATCCAGCGCGCGATCGAGGAGGCCGAGCTGATGGCCAACTGCAAGATCGAGCAGGTCTACACCGGCATCGCGGGCAGCCACATCCGCAGCTTCAACTCGACCGGCATGGTCCCGATCAAGGACCGCGAGGTCACGCAGCAGGACGTCGACCGCGTGATCGAGACCGCCCGCGCGGTCAACATCCCGACCGATCAGCAGGTGCTGCACGTGCTCAACCAGGAGTTCGTGATCGACGGCCAGGAGGACGTGCGCCAGCCGATCGGCATGAACGGCGTGCGCCTGGAGGTCAAGGTCCACATCGTGACCGGCGCGGTGTCGGCCGCGCAGAACATCGTCAAGTGCGTCCGCCGCTGCGGCCTCGACGTGCGCGATCTCGTGCTGCAGCCGCTCGCGTCGGCGACCGCGACGCTGTCCGACGACGAGAAGGACCTCGGCGTCGCGCTGATCGACATCGGCGGCGGCACATCGGACATCGCAGTGTTCACGCGCGGCGCGATCCGCCACACCGCCGTGATCCCGATCGCGGGGGACCAGATCACCAACGACATCGCGATGGCGCTGCGCACGCCGACCAAGGACGCCGAGTCGATCAAGATCCACCACGGCAGCGCGCTGCGTCAGCTCGCGTCGGCCGGCGACATGATCGAGGTGCCCGGCGTCGGCGATCGCGAGCCGCGCAGCATGTCGCGCCAGACGCTGGCCGAGGTCATCGAGCCGCGTGTGGAAGAGCTGTTCGGCCTGATCCAGGCCGAGCTGCGGCGCACCGGCTACGAGGACCTGCTGTCGTCCGGGATCGTGCTCACCGGCGGCACCGCCGCGATGCAGGGCATGGTCGAGCTGGGCGAGGAGGTGTTCCACCTGCCGGTGCGCCTGGGGATCCCGCGATACGACGGCCCGCTCGCCGACTACGTGCGCAGTCCGCGCTCGGCCACCGGCGTGGGGCTGCTGCAGGTCGCGATGGAGGAGCAGCGAAGGCGCGAGGCCACCAAGCTGTCCGCCGGCAGCTTCAGCCAGGTGTTCCAGCGCATGCGGCACTGGTTCTCCAGCAACTTCTGAGCGAGGCCACGCCGATGCGCGCCGCCACTGCCCGACACGTCGATCCCCGTCGCCACGTCGCGGTGCACGCGCAGTCGCCGCCTTCGCACCGTTTCCACCGCCACCCCCCACACGCCGACCCACGGCAACTCGAGTTCACGTTCGCAGAGGAGACAAGCACCATGTTCGAGATCGTCAGCAGCGACCACCAGGGCCCTGTCATCAAGGTCGTCGGTGTCGGTGGATGCGGGGGCAACGCGGTCGACCACATGGTCGACTGCGGTGTCGCCGGCGTCGAGTTCATCTCGATGAACACCGACCAGCAGGCGCTGCGCGCCAGTCGCGCCGGTACGGTCGTGCCGATCGGCGCCAAGGCCACCAAGGGCCTCGGCGCAGGCGCCAAGCCCGAGAAGGGGCGCGAGGCGGCGCTCGAGGACGAGCAGCGCATCACCGAGCTGATCGAGGGTGCGGACATGCTGTTCATCGCCGCCGGCATGGGCGGGGGCACCGGGACGGGCGCGGCGCCGATCGTCGCGAAGCTCGCGAAGGAACTGGGCATCCTGACCGTCGCGGTCGTGACCAAGCCGTTCGAGTTCGAAGGCAAGCGCAAGCACGTCGCGCAGCAGGGGCTCGAGGATCTCGCGCAGCACGTCGACTCGCTGATCGTCGTGCCCAACGAGAAGCTGATGGCCGTGCTGGGCGACGACGTGTCGATGGAGGACGCGTTCCGGGCGGCCAACGGCGTGCTGCACGGCGCGGTGGCGGGCATCGCCGAAGTCATCACGGCGCCGGGGCTCGTCAACGTCGACTTCGCCGACGTGCGCACCGTGATGTCCGAGACCGGCATGGCGATGATGGGCTCGGCCGTCGCGACCGGTCCGCAGCGCGCGATCGAGGCGGCGCGCGAGGCCGCCGCGAGCCCGCTGCTCGAGGACGTCGACCTGAAGGGCGCGCGCGGCGTGCTCGTCAACATCACCGCGTCGAACACGCTGAAGCTGCGCGAGCTGAACGACGCGATGGCCACGGTGAAGGCCTTCGCGGCCGACGACGCGACCGTGATCGTCGGCACGGCCGTCGACGCGGCGATGGGCGACGCGCTGCGGGTCACGGTCGTCGCGACCGGGCTCGGCAAGCCGGTGGCCAAGCCGATGCCGAAGGCGCAGCTCGTGGCCGTGCAGCCGCTGCGGACCGGAACCGATCCGATGCCGATCCCGACGGCGGCGCCGGCCGGGACCGGGACGCTCGGCGCGGCGCCGGGGGCCGACGCGTACGACCAGTTCGACGCGCCGGCGATCACGCGCCGCAACCGCACCGGCGACGCCGGCGGCCGCGGCTCGTTCCTCGACGCGCTCGACGTGCCGGCATTCCTGCGCCGCCAGGCCGACTGAGTGCGGTGCCGCGGTGCCCCGCCGACGCGGGGTGCCGCGGCCGGCCGCGGCGGCACGCCCGGCCGCCATCTGCGCGCGGGCAAGCCGCTGCGGCCGGCCACGCGCGTGCTACGTTTCCGTGACGTTGCAGTGCACCGAACGCGTCCTCGCGCGTTCGGGTTCGCCATGCGACCGATCCCTTTCCTCCGCCGTCCTCGACCGCCCGCCTGCCCCGTGATTCGCCAACGCACGCTGCGCAACGCCGTGCACGCCACCGGCGTGGGGCTGCACACGGGCCGCAAGGTCGAACTGACGCTGCGCCCGGCGCCGGTCGACACCGGCATCGTGTTCCGACGCACCGACCTGCCCGGCGACGCCGACATCCAGGCCACGCCGTACGCGGTCGGCGACACGCGACTGTCGTCGTGCCTCGAGCAGGGCGCGGCGCGCGTGTCGACCGTCGAACACCTGATGTCGGCACTGGCCGGTCTGGGCATCGACAACGTCTACGTCGACGTCACGGCGGCCGAGATCCCGATCATGGACGGCAGCAGCGGTCCGTTCGTGTTCCTGGTGCAGTCGGCCGGCATCGAGGAGCAGGACGCGCCGAAGCGCTTCATCCGCGTGCTCGCGCCGGTCGAGGTTCGCCACGGCGACAAGTGCGCGCGCTTCGACCCGTACCCCGGGTTCCGGCTCGACTTCACGATCGACTTCCGCCATCCGGCGTTCGACGCGTCGGCCAATCGCGTGGTGGTCGACTTCGGCGAGACCTCGTACGTGAAGGAAGTGGCGCGCGCGCGCACCTTCGGCTTCATGCACGAGGTCGAGATGATGCGGTCGCAGGGGCTCGCGCTAGGCGGCAGCCTCGACAACGCGATCGTGATGGACGAGTACCGCGTGCTGAACCACGACGGTCTGCGCTACGACAACGAGTTCGTGAAGCACAAGGTGCTCGACGCCATCGGCGACCTCTACCTGCTCGGCCACCCGCTGATCGGCGCGTTCACCGCGTACAAGTCCGGGCATGCGCTGAACAACGCGCTGCTGCGCGAGCTGCTGGCGACCGAAGGCGCGTGGGAGTACGCGACCTTCGACGACGCCGCGACCGCTCCGGCCTTCACCCGCCTGCAACTGCAGACCGCCTGACCGCCGGCCGCGCGCGAGCGCTCGCGGGCATGATGCGGCGTCCTCGGTCCGCCGCCCGCCCGCATGCTCCTGCTGCGCATCCTCGGTTTCCTGCTGCTGCTCGGCATCGGCGCGTCCGCGCTGATGTTCGCGTTCACGCGTGATCGCCGCTGGCTGCGGTTCGCCGCGCGGCTGGTGCAGTTCGCCGTCGTGGTGGCGGCGGCGTTCCTCGCGTTCTACCTGCTCGAGCGGCTGCTGATCATTGTCTGAAGCGCGCCTTGCGCGCGAGGCGCAGCACGCTGTCGCGCAACGGCGAGTCGGGCAGCGCCTGCGCCAGCGCCGTCAGCGGTGCCGCCGCCTCGGCGCCCAGCACCGCGCGCTTGACCTTCGGCGGCGCGACGCGCGTCATGCCGGCGGACACGGTGATGTCGATCTGGCGGACATCGGGATGCGTGCGGGCGAGGGCCGTACGCACGCTCGCGGCGTCCTGGCGCAGGCGCCCGCCGGCGGCTCCGCCCGGCACCAGCACGCCGAGCACGCCGGCCTCGAAGCTCGCGACGCGCACGCGCCCGCGCAGCGCGTCGGGCAGCACGCGATCGAGCGCGGCCTGCAGCGCCACCAGGCGGGCGCCGGCGGCCAGCGTCGTGGTGGCTTGGCTGGCGGCATCGAGCCAGTCACGGGCGTGTCGGGGGGC
>JALORJ010000188.1 GCA_025459035.1 Burkholderiales bacterium | reverse complement strand
CGGAAGTTCTCGCCGTTGCCCATGCCGCGCCCGCCCGACACGATCACCTTGGCGGACGTGAGCTCGGGCCGCGCCGAACGCGTCAGTTCCTGCCCGAGCAGCTTCGACAGCCCGGCGTCGGTCGCGCCGCCGATCGCCTCGACGGCGGCGGTGCCGCCGGTCGCGGCGACCGGGTCGAAGCCGGTCGCACGCACGGTCACGACCTTGATCGGGTCCGCGCTCTGCACGGTGGCCATCGCGTTGCCGGCGTAGATCGGCCGCACGAAAGTGTCGGGCGCCTCGACCGCGACGATGTCGGAGATCTGTGCGACGTCGAGCAGCGCGGCGATGCGCGGGCCGACGTTCTTGCCGGTGGCGGTCGCCGCGAGCAGCACGTGGCTGTAGCCACCGGCCAGACCGACGACCAGCGGCGCGACGTTCTCGGCAAGCTGGGCGGCGAGCGCCGGGTCGTCGGCGTGCAGCACCTTCGCGACGCCGGCGATCTGCGCCGCCGCCTGCGCCGCGCCGGCCGCGGCGTGCCCCGCGACGAGCACGTGGATGTCGCCCCCGAGCTTCGCGGCCGCGGCGACCGTGTTGAGCGTCGCGGGCTTGATCGACGCGTGGTCGTGTTCGGCAATGACGAGAACGGGCATGTCAGATCACCTTGGCTTCGTTGCGCAGCTTGTCGACGAGCTCCTGCACGCTCGCCACCTGCTTGCCGGAGCCGCGCTTCGCCGGCTCCGACACCTTCAGCGTCTTCAGTCGCGGCGCGATGTCGACCCCGAGCGCCTCGGGCGTGAACGTGTCGAGCGTCTTCTTCTTCGCCTTCATGATGTTCGGCAGCGTCACGTAGCGCGGTTCGTTCAGGCGCAGGTCGGTGGTCACGACGGCCGGAAGCGTGACCGCGAGGGTCTCGAGGCCGCCGTCGATCTCGCGCGTCACGTGCAGCGCGTCGCCGTCGACCGTCACCTTCGACGCGAACGTCGCCTGCGACCAGCCGGTGAGCGCGGCCAGCATCTGGCCGGTCTGGTTGCTGTCGTCGTCGATCGCCTGCTTGCCGAGGATCACGAGCCGCGGCTGCTCCTTGTCGACGAGCGCCTTGAGCGCCTTGGCCACGCCCAGCGGCTGGGTCTCGACGGCGGTCTCGACCAGGATCGCGCGGTCGGCGCCGATGGCGAGCGCCGTGCGCAGCGTCTCCTGGCAGGCGGCGGTGCCGACGGACACCGCGACGATCTCGGTGACGCTGCCGGCTTCCTTCATCCGCACCGCTTCCTCGACGGCGATCTCGTCGAACGGGTTCATCGACATCTTCACGTTCGCGGTCTCGACGCCGGTGCCGTCGGACTTGACCCGCACCTTGACGTTGTAGTCGACGACCCGCTTCACGGGCACGAGCACTTTCATCGGTCCACTCGCTGCTGGGGAGGCTGGAAAACCGCCGGAGTCTATCCCGGCGATTTCCCGATCGGCAGCATGGACAGCACGAGGCTGGACAAGCTGTGTTGCCCGGCGCGGCCGCGCCGCCCGGGGCGCCGCGACGACGATCGTCGCGGCGACGCACGCACGCGCGTCAGGCGGCGTCGGCGACGCGGGCGCGCAGCAGGTTCTTCTGGATCTTTCCGGTCGAGGTCTTCGGCAGTTCGCCGAACACGATGCGCTTCGGGGTCTTGTAGCCGGCAAGCCGCGCCCGGCAGAACGCGATCAGGTCGGACTCGGTCACCGCGGCGCCGGGCCGCAACGCCACGAACGCACACGGCGTCTCGCCCCACTTCGGATCCGGCATCGCGACCACCGCGACTTCGCTCACGTCGGGATGCCGCCACAGCGTCTCCTCGATCTCGATCGAGCTGATGTTCTCGCCGCCCGAGATGATGATGTCCTTGCTGCGGTCGCGGATCTTCACGTAGCCGTCGGCGTCCTGCACCGCGAGGTCACCGGTGCGGTACCAGCCGCCGGCGAAGGCTTCGGCGGTCGCCTGCGGGTTCTTCAGGTAGCCCTTCATGACGATGTTGCCGCGGAAGAAGATCTCGCCCAGCGTGCGGCCGTCGCGCGGCACCGGTGCGCCCGTGGCCGGATCGAACACGCCCATCGCGTCCTGCAACGGGTAGGCGACCCCCTGGCGCGCGTTGCGTTCGACCTGCTCCTCGAGCGGCAGGGCCGCCCACTCCGGCTGCTTCGCGCACACCGCGGCCGGGCCGTACACCTCGGTCAGGCCGTACACGTGGGTGAGATCGAAGCCCATGCGCGCCATGCCCTCGATCATCGACGCCGGCGGCGACGCCGCCGCGACCGTCGCGCAGACGCGGTGCTCGATGCCGGCCTTCCACGCGTCGGGCGCATCGATCAGCATGCGATGCACGATCGGTGCGCCGCAGTAGTGCGTCACCCGGTGGGCGCGGATCGCGTCGAGCATCGCGCGGGCCTCGACGCGGCGCAGGCACACGCTGGTGCCGGCCATCAGCGCGAGTGTCCACGGGAAGCACCAGCCGTTGCAGTGGAACATCGGCAGGCTCCACAGGTACACCGGGAAGTGCGGCATCGCGAGCGTCACGGCGTTGCCGACCGCGTTCAGGTACGCGCCGCGGTGATGCGTGACCACGCCCTTGGGGTTGCCGGTCGTGCCCGACGTGTACGACAGCGCGATCGCATCCCACTCGTCGGCCGGGCCGGCGAGCGGCACGTCGTCGCGTCCCTCGGCGAGCAGCGCCTCGTACTCGACCGCGGCCAGCCGCGTACCGCCGGGCCCGTGCGGATCGTCGACGTCGATCACCACCGGCGGACGGTCGAGCTGCGCGATCGCCGCCGCGATGACCGGCGCGAACTCGGTGTCGGTCAGCAGCAGCTTCGCCTCGCCGTGCGCCAGCTGGAACGCGATCGCGGCGGCGTCGAGGCGCGTGTTCAGCGCGAGCAGCACGCCGCCCGTCGCGGGGACAGCGAAGTGCGCTTCCAGCATCTGCGGCGTGTTCGACAGCATCACCGCGACCGTGTCGCCGCGACCGATGCCGCGCGCGGCGAGCGCGGTCGCGAGGCGCCGGGCGCGCGCCCGGGTCTGCACCCACGTCCAGCGTTGCGGACCGTGGATCACCGCGACGAGCTGCGGATGCACGTCCCCCGCGCGTTCGAGAAAGGCGACCGGCGACAGCGCGACGTGGTTGGCGGGCGTCTTCGGCAGGGCGTCGTACGGGTTCATGCGGGCAGCGCGGCATCGAGCCGCGGCGAGACGGGACGGGCCCGGAGTGTGACGCGCCGGCGCCGCGCTACTCGCGCACCGCCGCGACGGCGTCGCCGATGCGCTCGACCGCGACGACCTCGAGGCCCGCGATCGGCGTCTTCGGCGCGTTGGCCCTGGGGATGACCGCGCGCGTGAAGCCCAGCTTGGCGGCTTCGCGCAGTCGCTCCTGGCCGCGCTGCACCGCGCGCACCTCGCCGGCCAGACCGACCTCGCCGAAGACGACGAGCTTGTCGGGCAGCGCACGGTTGCGGAGCGACGACACGATCGCCAGCAGCACCGCGAGGTCGGCGGCGGGCTCGTCGATCTTCACGCCACCGACCGCATTGACGAACACGTCCTGGTCGAAGCACGCGACGCCGGCGTGTCGGTGCAGCACCGCCAGCAGCATCGCGAGACGGTTCTGCTCGAGCCCGACGCTCAGGCGCCGGGCGTTCGGCGCGTGCGCGGTGTCGACGAGCGCCTGCACCTCGACCAGCAGCGGGCGCGTGCCCTCCTGGGTCACCAGCACGCAGGCGCCCGGCACCGGCTCGCCGTGCTGCGACAGGAACATCGCCGACGGGTTGCCGACGCCGCGCAGGCCGCGATCGGTCATCGCGAACACGCCCAGCTCGTTGACGGCGCCGAAGCGGTTCTTGATCGCGCGCACCATCCGGAAGCTCGAATGCGTGTCGCCTTCGAAGTACAGCACGCAGTCGACGATGTGCTCGAGCACGCGCGGCCCGGCGAGCGCGCCTTCCTTGGTCACGTGTCCGACCAGCAGCAGCACCGTGCCGCGGGCCTTGGCGAAGCGCACGAGCTGCGCGGCGCACTCGCGCACCTGCGCGACGCTGCCAGGCGCGGACGTGAGCGCCTCGGAGTACACGGTCTGGATCGAGTCGACGACGGCGACGTCGGGGCGCGACGCCTCGAGCGTCGCGAGGATGCGCTCGAGCTGGATCTCGGCCAGCAGTTCGAGCGGCGCGGCCTCGAGCGCGAGCCGCCGCGCCCGCAGCGCGATCTGCTGCGCCGACTCCTCGCCGCTCGTGTAGAGCGTCTTCGCACCCGACTGCGCGAGCGCGGCGGTGGCCTGCAGCAGCAGCGTCGACTTGCCGATGCCCGGATCTCCGCCGATCAGCACCACCGCGCCGCGCACCAGCCCGCCGCCCAGCACGCGGTCCAGTTCGGCGATGCCCGTCGGGCGCCGCGGCGCTTCCTGCGCGTCGACGTCGGCCAGCTTCGCGACCCGGCTGGCCTCGGCCAGCCCGGCGTAGCGCGCCGGGGTCTTGTCCGCGACGGTCTCGACGAGCGAATTCCAGGCGTTGCAGTGCGGGCACTGTCCCTGCCACTTGGGGGACTCGCCACCGCATTCGGTGCAGACGTGGGTCGGGCGTGGACGGGCCATGGGGTGCGCGCGGTCGCGGAGGTTCGGCCGGGTCCCGACAATCCGGGACGCGGCGGCTACGGCGAAGGCTCGCACAGCGCCGGCCGCCGTGCTCCCGCTTTCAGCCTACGACGCAATCCGGTGTGGTCGGCAGGACCTCGAGACCGCTCACGCCGGTCTGCGCGAACAGCCACGCGCGAAACAGCGCCAGGCGACGCGGCACCGGCCGATCGGTCGGGCGCACCAGCCAGTAGCTGCACTCGGACGGCACGCTGTCGTCGAGCGGACGCACAAGGCGACCGTCGGCGAGCAGCGCCTCGACCCAGCTCGCCTTGACCAGCGCGACGCCCTCGCCGTCGAGCGCGGCATCGATCACCAGATGGCCCGGCGTGAACACCGGGCCCTTGCGGGCGTCGACCCCGACCGCACCCACGCGCCGGATCCACGCCGACCAGTCGGGTGCGGTCTCGTCGTGCGCGCTCGCGCCGTCGTGCAGCAGCGTGTGGAAGCGCAGATCGTCGGGCGAGCGCAGCGCGGTGGTGCGCGCCAGCAACGCTGGCGTGCACACCGGGAACATCTCGTCACCGAGGAAGCGCTCGGCCACGAGGCCGGGCCAGTCGCCGCGGCCGTAGCGGATCGCCGCGTCGAAGTCCTCGCGCGCGAAGTCGACGCGGGCCTTGGCGGCGGCGAGGCGCACCTCGAGGTCGGGGTACAGCGCGCCGAAACGCGCGAGCCGCGGCCGCAGCCAGCGCGCGGCGAAGGTCGGCGGCGCCGACAGGTTCAGCAACTGCTCGAAACGCCGCGACTGCAGGCCGGCGGTCGCGCGTTCGATCTCGCGGAACGCCTCGTGCACGCCGGGCAGGTACGCGCGGCCGGCCTCGGTCAGCGTCAGCGTGTTGTTCTGCCGCAGGAAGAGCTTCAGTTCGAGGTAGGCCTCGAGCGCCTTCACCTGATGGCTCACCGCCGCCGGTGTGACGAACAGCTCGGCGGCCGCGCGCGCGAAGCTCTCGTGCCGCGCCGCGGCCTCGAAGGCCCGCAGCGCATTGAGCGGCGGCAGGCGCTGCGGCATCGCGTACGCCGGCGCTACAGCGCGACCGGCCGGGTCACGTCGACCCCGGGCAGGCACAGTTCCAGCAGACGCGCGAGTTCGTCGTGCACCGTCGCATCGACCTGCGCCGACGGATGCCGCACCCGCGCCGACGCGAGCAGGCCGCGGCG
>JALORJ010000187.1 GCA_025459035.1 Burkholderiales bacterium | reverse complement strand
GACCTTCCTGAACGCCGGCTTCGTCGAGACCTGCCTCGTCGATGCCGTCGCCGCAGAGCCCGGCACGCGCCATGCGGTGCTCGTGATGAGCAGCGTCAACGCCGTCGACAGCACCGCGCTCGAGCGCCTCGAGCGTGCCGCCGAAGCGCTGCGCGCCGGCGGGGTCACGCTGCACCTGTGCGACGTCAAGGGTCCGGTGGGCGACGCGTTCCGGCGCGCGGGCTTCGACCGCCATCTGGGCGACGGGCGCACGTTCCTCAGCGCGCACGCGGCGGCACAGGCGCTCGCCCCCGACGCGGCCGACGCCACGCCGGCACCGGCGGCGGGCACACATTGACGCTCGTGCACGCGGGCGCCGACACTCGACCGACGACACTGCGTCGCACCCGACCCTCCGGAGCCTCCATGTCCCGCCTGCTTCGCCCCGCTGTCGTCGTCGCCTTCGTTGCCGCCGTCGGTGCAGCCGCGCCCGGCGTGCGCGCCGAAACCCTGCAGGCCGCGCTCGACGCGGCAGCGGTGCGCCTGCAGCCGAAGCTGATCGACTGGCGGCGCGACATCCACGCGAATCCGGAACTCGGCAATCGCGAGTTCCGCACCTCGGCGCTGGTCGCGGCGCATCTCGAGCGCCTCGGCATGGAAGTGCGCCGCAACGTCGGCAAGACCGGCGTGGTGGCCGTGCTGAAGGGCGGCAAGCCGGGCAAGGTGCTCGCGCTGCGCGCCGACATGGACGCGCTGCCGGTGACCGAGGAGGTCGACCTGCCGTTCGCGTCGAAGGCGAAGGGCATCTACGAGGACAAGGAAGTCGGCGTCATGCACGCCTGCGGCCACGATGCGCACGTCGCGGTGCTGATGGCCGCCGCCGAGGCACTCGCGAGCGTGCGGGCGCAGCTGCCCGGGGCCGTCAAGTTCATCTTCCAGCCGGCCGAGGAAGGCCCGCCGGCCGGCGAGCCGGGCGGCGCGAAGCTGATGATCGAGGAAGGCGCCCTCGACAACCCGAAGGCCGACGCGATCTTCGGCCTGCACGTCTTCGCCGGGCTGCCGGTCGGACAGCTCGCCTACCGGCCCGGGCCGGCGATGGCCAGCTCGGACATCCTGCGCATCAAGGTCAGGGGCCGCCAGACGCACGGCGCCGCGCCGTGGGGCGGGGTCGACCCCGTCGTCGTGTCGGCGCAGATCGTGACCGCGCTGCAGTCGATCATCGCGCGCCAGGTCGACATCACGAAGGAGCCCGGGATCGTGTCGATCGGCTCGATCCACGGGGGGGTGCGCTTCAACATCATTCCGGACACGGTCGACCTGGTCGGGACCGTGCGCGCGTTCGACGACAAGATGCGCGAGGACATCTTCATGCGCATCCGCCGCATCGCCGAGAACGTCGCCGAGGCGCACGGCGCGACCGCCGAGGTGGTGATCGAGCCGCTCTACGGCGTCACCGTCAACGACCCGCCGCTGATGGAGCAGATGCTGCCGACGCTGAAGCGCGTGGCGGGCGACGCCAACGTGATCCTCGGCCGCAAGCTCACCGGCGCCGAGGACTTCTCGTACTACCAGCTCAAGGTCCCGGGCATCTTCTGGTTCATCGGCGTCACGACGCCGGGGACCGATCCGTCGAAGGTCGCGTTCAACCACTCGCCGCGCTTCCAGGTCGACGAGGCCGGCCTGCCGCTCGCGCTGCGCACGATGCTGCAGACCTCGGCCGACTGGCTCGAGGCGGCCGCCGCGAAGTAGGGTCCGCGGCCGCCGGGCGGCCGCATGAACTGGCTCGCGCATGTCGTGCTTGCGCCGCCCGGTCCGCACGGCTGGACCGGCGCGGTGCTCGGCGACTTCGTCAAGGGCGCCCCCGACGCGCACGGCTGGCCGGCGCCGGTGATCGACGCCATCCGCCAGCACCGCGCGATCGATACCTTCACCGATGCGCATCCCGAAGTGCGTGCCGCTCGCGCGCGCTTCGGTCCCGGCGCGCGGCGCTGGTCCGGCGTGCTGCTGGACCTGTGGTTCGACCACTGCCTCGCGCGCGACTGGGCGCGGTGGCAGCCCGCCGCGGTGCCCCTGCCGCAGTTCACCGCGCAGGTGAACGCCGCGCTGGCCGACACCGCGCTGCCCGATCTGCCGGAGCGGTTCGTGCGCATGCGCCCGCACCTGATCCGCGACGACTGGATGGCCGCCGCCGCGACCCCCGACGGACTGCGCGTCGCGGTCGAGCGCATGGCCGGTCGGCTCGCCGACCCGCGCGGTCTGCGCGCGGCGTACGCGCAGGCGCAGACCCTCGCCGCCGTGCTCGACGTCCACTTCGCGCAGTTCTGGCCGGCGTTGTCCGCGCAGGCACCGCATCTCGGTCGCTGCGGTCCCTGATCGACCCGGCAGCGCCGGACGCGGACAGCGCGCTTAGACTCCGGCCTCGCCGCGATCGCGCTGCGTCCCTGCCGTCCGCAGTTCTGCGCGTCCCTCCCCCCTCGTCGCAGGACCGCCATGCCTGTCACCCGCCACCTCCTCGCGATGGGCGGCGCGTTTCTCGCCGACCCCGACCAGAACCTGAAGCTCGAGCGGTTCTTCGTGTCGCTCACCCGGCTGGCGGCGCCCCGCGTGCTGTTCATCCCTACCGCCAGCGGTGACCACGAGGCCTACACGCTGCGCTTCTGGCAGGCCTTCGGCCGCCTGGGCGCACGACCGGAAGTGCTGCCGCTGTTCCGGCGCACGCCACAGGACCTGCCGGGCTTCGTCGCCGACTTCGACGCGATCGCCGTCGGCGGTGGCAACACGCGCTCGATGCTCGCGGTGTGGCGCGACTGGGGACTCGACACCGTGCTGCGCGACGCCTATGCGCGCGGCATTCCGGTCGGCGGGTCCAGCGCGGGATCGATCTGCTGGTTCGAGCGCGGCATCACCGACTCGATCGCCGGCCCGCTGACCGCGCTCGACTGTCTCGGCGTCGTCGCCGGCAGCAACTGCCCGCACTACGACAGCGAGGCCGACCGGCGCCCGACCTACCAGCGCATGGTCGCGTCCGGGGAAGTGCCGCCGGGTCATGCGGCCGACGACGGCTGCGGGCTGCACTACGTCGACGGGCAGTTCCACGAAGCGGTACGAAGCAAGCCGAAGGCGATGGCGTGGCGCGTCGAGCGCGCAGCCGACGGCACGGCCAGCGAGACACCGATCACGCCGCGCGATCTCGACTGATCGACGGCGGTGGAGCCGTCACACGGCGGCCACTGCGGCGGTGTCGGGCCGCGACCCGACGCCACCGCGACCGGGTATCAGGCCCAGGTCATCGACTGCCCGACGCTCAGACCGAGGTCCGCCGCCGCGCTTGCGCCCGGTACCGCGATCTCGACCAGACCGATGCTGTTGACGTACCAGACCGGCTGCCCGGGCGGCGCCTCGTGCAGTGCGCGCGCGTGCTGCACCCCCTGACCACCGATGCTCAGCACGCGGTCGGGGGCGAGGTCGGCGCCACGCAATCCGGTGAAGGCATTGCCGAAGTGGTCGATGTAGATCACCTCGGCCAGATCGTCGGGCGACAGCAGCTCCGCGGGGGCCGGGATCGGCGTCACGGTTTCGTTGGGGAAGTCACCGGTCGCGACCGCTGCCGCCATCGGCGCGAAGATGTCGCGGCCGTGGAAGGAGTCCGACGCGAGCGGCGCGTGCGTCGTGATGCGCCAGGCGGTACGCACGTTGCCGCGTGCCCACAGGACGGACAGCAACCCGTTGTCGGGCCCCACGAAGGTGCGTCCGTCGACGCGGACCACCAGCCCTTCGGTGCGCGCCCCGCCGCCGGGTTGCACCACCGTCAGGAAGGTGTGGCCGCGCGGTGCGGTCCGCGCCATCGCCGCCAGCAGGTGCGCCGCGCAGCGCACCTGGTAGCACGGCAGTTCGTTCAGCAGCGAGATCACCCGCACGCCGGGCGCGTAGCGGTCGATCATGGTCTCGATCTGGCCGACGTAGAGGTCGGACGCGCCGTAGTCGGTGAACAGCAGGATGGCCAAGGGGAAGGCTCCGTGGTGGGGCGCGGACGGCGTCGCCCGCGCGGGCTGAGCTTCGACGGAGCAAGGCGCCGGCCAGAGGCGGCCCGCACCCGATCGACGCGCGACCGCGCGGGGTCAGACGAACCGGAACAGCGTGATGCCGACCGCGACCAGCACGAGCCCGGCCCACGCCGACGCGGGCAGGCGCTGGCCGAACAGTACGCGGCCCGCAAGCACCGCGATCGCGAGCCCGGTCCCGCCCCAGATCGCGTATGCGACCGTGAGCGGGATCGCCGTGGTCGCGCGCCCGAGGCACGCGAACGCGGCGGCGATCAGCAGCAGCCCGCCGACGCCGACGGCACGACGGCGGAAGCCGTCGGACAGCTTGATCAGGACCTGCGCCGCGAGTTCGAAGCCGATGGCGGCGGCGAGCCACGCGACGTGGACCCAGGTGACGGTGGAGAACATGGTCCGCGCTCCATCGTCAGGCCGCCGCCGCGGCGGTGACGGTCGGTGCCCCGGCGTGCGACGCCGGGGCGGCCGGGGCGGTCTTCAGCAACCACACGCCCGCCAGGATGGTCGCGAAGGCGATCGCCTGCCCCGGTGTGACGGCTTCGTCGAACAGTGCCCACGACAGGCCCGCGAGCAACACGAGCCCGACGCCTTCCCAGATCGCGTAGGCCACACCCATCGCGACGCGACGCATCGCGATCGACAGGCACGTGTACGACGTGACGATCAGCACGGCCACGACGACGTGACCGACGACCGGCGCGTGGTCGGGCGACCAGCGCAGCGCCGTCGTGCCGAGAACCTCGGCGACGATGGCGACGAACAGCATGAGCCAGTGGAACATGGCAGCACCTCGCAGGATGGACGGCGACGCACGGCCGCATTCGCCCGGCCGACAGCGCGCGACAGGCGCGCGCGTGCCGGGGTCGAGCACGGAAGACGTCGGGGGCGTGGTCGGGCGGTGTGTCGGCGACGCGCAGGCGCGCGATGCGGACGGCCCGACCCGGCAGGCGAGGGTGCGACCTAACGCCCGGCGGCGAAGGTGCGTTCGTCGGCCCAGAGGGCCGGCGGCAGGACGGGGGTGAAACGCAGCAGGGCAGCGGTGAAAAGCATGATGTCTGGGCCTTGTAGTTGCGCCCGGCGCGGGTGGCGACGGGTCATGCTCGAGCAGGCTTGCTCATCGAACGTCCCGAGGATAGCCGCAGGGCGACGCGATCGACAACCGCGCGCGCCACGCGGATACGCCCGCCGGTGCCGGATCAGCCGCGGCCGCGATACGGCGCGACGCCGGGATCGGGCACCCACACACCGGCCGGCGGGCGACCGCTGTGCCAGAACACGTCGATCGGGATGCCGCCGCGCGGATACCAGTAGCCGGCGATGCGCAGCCACTTCGGCGCGAGCAGCGTGCGCAGCCGCTTCGCGATCGACAGCGTGCAGTCCTCGTGGAACGCACCGTGGTTGCGGAACGCGCCGAGATAGAGCTTCAGCGACTTGCTCTCGACCAGCCACTTCGCCGGCACGATGTCGATGACGAGATGCGCGAAGTCCGGCTGGCCGGTCATCGGGCACAGCGACGTGAACTCCGGCGCCGTGAAGCGCGCGACATAGGCGAGGTCCGGATGCGGATTCGGCACGCGCTCCAGCTCGGCGGTCTCGGGCGAGGTCGGCAACGGCGTGGTGCGACCGAGCTGGCGCAGCTCGGTGTGGATCGGGGCGGACGCGCCGGTGGATGCAGCGCGGCGCGGGGCGGCGGGCGGTCGGGTCGAGCGGGGCATGCGGGCGGCGGGAGCGAAGGCGAGGCCGCGAGTATCGGCTGCG
>JALORJ010000186.1 GCA_025459035.1 Burkholderiales bacterium | reverse complement strand
AGGCCTTCCAGCGACATCGCGAGCGTGCGCGGGATCGGTGTGGCCGTGAGGGTGAGCACGTCGACCTCGGCGCGCAGCTGCTTGAGCCGCTCCTTCTGGCGCACGCCGAAGCGATGTTCCTCGTCGATGATGACGAGGCCCAGACGCGCGAACGCGATCTCCTTCGACAGCAGCTTGTGCGTGCCGATGACGATGTCGATCGCCCCCGACGCGAGCCCGGCGACCGCATCCGCGGACTCCTTCGCTGAACGGAAGCGCGACAGCTCGGCGATCTTCACGGGCCAGTCGGCGAAGCGGTCCGAGAAGTTCTGGAAGTGCTGCTCGGCCAGCAGCGTCGTCGGCACCAGCACCGCCACCTGCTTGCCGTCGGCGACCGCGACGAACGCCGCGCGCAACGCGACCTCGGTCTTGCCGAAGCCCACGTCGCCGCAGATCAGCCGGTCCATCGGTCGGCCCGACTGCAGGTCGTGGATCACGGCCTCGATCGCGCCGCGCTGGTCCGGCGTCTCCTCGAACGGGAAGGCCTCGGCGAAGCGCGCGTACTCGTCGGCCGACAGCTGGAACGCGTGCCCGGTGCGCGCCGCCCGCTGCGCGTAGAGGTTCAGCAGCTCGGCCGCGGTGTCGCGCACCTGCTTCGCCGCCTTGCGTCGCGCGCGGGCCCAGTCGCCGCTGCCCAGCTTGTGGAGCGTCACCGCGTCGGGCGATGCACCCGCGTAGCGACTGATCACCTGCAGCTGCGAGACCGGCACGTAGAGCTTGTCGCCGCCGTCGTACTCGAGCAGCAGGAACTCGTCGGGGCCGTCCCCGTGGTCCATCGAGACCAGCCCCAGATAGCGCCCGATGCCGTGGTTCTCGTGCACGACTGGATCGCCGACCGCCACCTCGGACAGGTCGCGCAGCACGTTCTCGGCCGACGTGCGGCGCTCGCGCTCGCGTACGCCGCGCCGACGTGCGGTGGCGGCGTAGAGCTCGGTCTCGGTGACGATCGCGACGCTCGCGTCGGGCAGCACGAAGCCGTCGATCAGCGGCGCGACGGTCAGCCCGAGGGCGACACCGCCGCCCGCGAACGCGCCGAAGTCGTCGACCGGCGCGGCCTCGATGCCGTGGTCGCCGAGGAACTCGAGCATCGTCTCGCGCCGCCCGAGGCTCTCGGCGCACAGCAGCACGCGCCCGGCGAAGCCGTCGCGCCAGTGCCGCAGCGCGCTCAGCGGATCGGCGGCCCGGCGGTCGACCGCGAGCGGCGGCAGCGCGAGCGTCGCGGGCGCCGCATCGGCGTGCCCGGCCGCACCGCGCAGGTCGATGCGCGCGAACGGCCGGATGGCCGCGAAGAACGCCTCGTCGCGCAGGTACAGCGCCTCCGGTGCCAGCAGCGGATGGGCGCTGTCGCCACGCAGCAGCTCGAAGCGCGACCGGGTGTCGCGCGCGAAGTCGGCGATCGCGGCCGGCACGTCGCCGTGCAGCACCATCACGGCCGACGGTGCGAGGTAGTCGGTGAGCACCGCCGTGTCTTCGAAGAACAGCGGCAGGTAGTACTCGACACCCGCCGGTACGACGCCGCTCGAGATGTCCTTGTAGACGCGGCGCTTCGACGGGTCGCCGTCGAATTCCTCGCGAAAGCGGCGGCGAAACAGCGTGCGTCCCGCCTCGTCGAGCGGGAACTCGCGCGCGGGGAGCAGCCGTACGTCCTTCACGGGATAGATGCTGCGCTGCGTGTCGACGTCGAAGGTGCGGATCGACTCGATCTCGTCGTCGAAGAGGTCGATGCGGTACGGCACCGTCGAGCCCATCGGGAACAGGTCGATCAGGCCGCCGCGCACGCTGAACTCGCCGGGTGCGACGACCTGCGACACGTGCGTGTACCCGGCGGTGGCGAGCTGCGCGCGCAGGCCGTCGGCATCGAGGCGCGCGCCCTGCGAGAAGAAGAACGTGTACGCGGACAGGAAGGCGCGCGGCGGCAGCCGCAGCAGGGCGGTGGTGACCGGGACCACGACCACGTCGACCGCGTCCTGCATCAGCAGGTAGAGCGTCTCGAGCCGCTCGGAGATCAGGTCCTCGTGCGGCGAGAACTGGTCGTACGGCAGCGTCTCCCAGTCGGGCAGCTGGTGCACGCGCAGCCCCGGCGCGAACCAGCGCATCTCCGCGACGAGCCGGTGGGCCTCGGTCGCGCCTGCCGTGATCACCGCCAGCGGGCGGCGCACCGATGCGAGCTGCGCAAGCGCGAGGGCGTCGGACGACCCCGCCAGTCCGGGGGCGACGTGGCGCTGGCCGGCGGGCGGAACGGCAAGAGGAGCAAGCATCGGAGCGCGGGGCAGCGCACGACGCGCACGGCGTCGCAGGCGGATTCGAGGGTCGCGGATTATAGGAAGCGGGCGGCGTCACGCGGTCGTTGCCGCGCGCGTCCGGCGCACGGCCCTGCGCGGTCACGCGCCGCGGCCGCGGCGATGCGACACTTCGCGCCGCCATGTCGATCGCGCCCGTCCGCCACCACGCGCTCGTCCCCGCTGCCGGGGCCGGGCTGCGCTTCGGCCATGCGCTGCCGAAGCAGTACGTGCCGATCCTCGGCCGCCCGCTGATCGCCCACACGCTCGCGGCACTGCTCGCGCATCCCGCGATCGCGTCGGTGCACGTCGTGGTGTCGCAGGACGACGAGCTGTTCGACGCGCGCGTCGCCCCCGTGTTCGCCGACGCGCCCGCGCTGCAGGTGCATGCCGTCGGCGGCGCGGCCCGCGCCGAGACCGTGCGCAACGGGCTCGCGGCGATGCAGCGCGCCGTCGCCGCCGACGACTGGGTGCTGGTGCACGACGCGGCGCGCCCGTGCGTCGCGCCGGGGCTCGTCGATCGCATGGTCGTGGCGCTCGCGGACGATCCCGTGGGCGGCATCGCGGCGATCCCCGTCACCGACACCCTCAAGCGCGCCGCGCCGGACGGCGCGATCGCCGAGACCGTGCCGCGCGCGGGCCTGTGGGCGGCGCAGACGCCGCAGATGTTCCGCTACGGCCTGCTGCGCGCCGCGTTGTCCGATGGCGATGTCGCGTCGCTCACCGACGAGGCGGCCGCGATGGAGCGCGTCGGGTACCGCGTGCGACTGGTGCAGGGCGACACCGCCAGCCTGAAGGTGACGCTCCCGGCCGACCTCGGCGTGGCCGAGCGCTGGCTCGCGGCGCACCCGCCGACGGTGCGGTGAGCGCATGACCGATCGCGTCATCGTCCCGCGCGTCGGCCAGGGCTTCGACGTGCATGCGCTCGTCGACGGCCGACCGCTGGTGCTGGGCGGCGTCACGATCCCGCATCCCCGCGGACTGCTCGGCCACTCGGACGCCGACGCGCTGCTGCACGCGATCGGCGATGCGCTGCTCGGCGCGACCGCGCTGGGCGACATCGGCCGCCATTTCCCCGACGCCGATCCGACCTTCGCCGGTGCGGACAGCCGCGTGCTGCTGCGGGAGATCGCGGCCCGCGTGCGCGCCGCAGGCTTCACGATCGGCAACGTCGATGCGACGGTGATCGCACAGGCGCCGAAGCTCGCGGCGTACGTGCCGCGCATGGTCGAACACATCGCCGCCGACCTCGGGCTCGCCCCGGGCGACGTCAACGTGAAGGCGAAGACCGCCGAACGGCTCGGGGCGCTGGGTCGCGGCGAAGGCATCGCGACCGAGGCGGTGGTGCTGGTGTGGCGCGCGGCCTGACCACCGTGCCGGTGGCGCCCGCCGCGCGAGTCGCCACCGTGTCCGGCGGACGGCTCGCGCCGACCGGAGCGCACGCGGGTGCGCTGGAGCCCGCGCCCGTGCGCGCCTTGGCGGGTCTCGGTGATGCGCGATGCGCCGCGTGATCCGGCGGCGCGGTCAGACGCGCTCGGAACGGCCCTCGACGGGCAGCTCCACGCGCGCCTCCAGCCCGCCTCCGTCGCGCGCCGACAGCGTGACCGCGCCGCCGTGCATGCGCGCGACGCGGTCGACGATCGCGAGCCCGAGTCCCGAGCCGCCTGCGTCGCTGCGCGCCGTCTCGAGCCGCGTGAACGGCTGCATCACGCGCTCGAGCGCGTCCTCGGGAATGCCGGGCCCACGATCAAGGACGGTCAGCACCGCATGGGCGCCGTCGCGCCGCGTCTCGATCTCGACATCCCCGGCGCCGTGGCGGAGCGCGTTGTCGACGAGGTTGGTGATCATCCGCTGCACCGCGAGCGGCTTGAGCCGAAGCGGCGGCAGGCGCCGCAGGTGCACGCGCACCGGGGCACCGCGCTTCTCGTAACGATCGGCCAGGTGGCGCACGAGGCCGTTGAGGTCGGCGACCGGATCGGCGGTCTCGGCCGCGCCGTCGCGCGCGAACTCGAGGAACTGGTCGATGATCGCGTCCATGTCCTCGATGTCCTGCTCCATGCCGTCGCGCGTGGCGTCGGGCAGGCGCGCGCGCGACATCTCGAGCGCGAGCCGCAGCCGCGACAGCGGCGTGCGCAGGTCGTGCGACACGCCGGCCAGCAGCACGGCGCGGTTGTGTTCCTGGGCCTGCAGCGCGGTGGTCATGCGATTGAACGCGGCCGACAGCGTCCGGATCTCGAACGGGCCGCGCTCGGGCAGCGGCGGCGGCGTGCGGCCCGCGGCGATCGCGGCAGCGGCTGCCGTCAGCGCGCCGAGCGGCCGGTTGACCCGGAGCATCAGCGCGAGGCCGCCGGCCAGCGCAAGCCCGAGGCTCATCGCGCTCCAGCCCAGCCACGCCACCGAGGTCGGACCGAACGCGTCGGGCGGGAACACGACCCACCAGGCCTGCTGCTTGACGCGGATCTTCACCCAAAGCGAATGGTCGGCGTCCTCGAGGATCGCGATCGCCTGGGCGTTGCCGCCGGTGCGGCGCTTCAGTTCGTCGGCGACCGCCGCGTGCAGCGGCGACTGCGGCACCGCGGCGTCCTCCCCGGCCCAGTTCGTCGCCGGGAGCAGGCGGACGTTCTGCTGCGCGGGCAGGCGCTCGCTGAACTTGCGCCGCGCCGCAGCGGGCATCGTGTCGAGCGCGGCGCTGACGGTGTTCAGCACGCCGACGATGTTCGACGCGAGCTGCTCGGAGTGCGTGCGCGCGGTGGCGAACCGATAGAACTGGATCCACGCGACCTGCCCCGCGACCAGCAGCAGCACGATCAGCAGCACCATGCGCGCGAGCAGCGACTGCGGCCACGGCACGCGCAGCCAGCGACGCCACCCCGGACGGACCGCGACCACGGCGTCGGTCACTGCGGTGGCACCACGAACACGTAGCCCAGGCCCCAGACCGTCTGCAGCCAGCGCGGCTTCGACGGGTCGTCCTCGATCAGCTTGCGCACGCGCGACACCTGCACGTCGATCGCGCGGTCGGTCTGGTCGTACTCGCGGCCGCGGGCGAGTTCCATCAGGCGCTCGCGCGTGAGCGGCATGCCGGCGTGCATCGCGAGCGCGCGCAGCAGCGCGAACTCGCCCGAAGTCATCGCGACCGGCTGACCGTCGCGCTCGAGGCGCCGCATCGCGACGTCGAGCACGAACGGCCCGAAGCGGATCGGCGGCGGATCGTCGGCCGGCACCGGCGCCGGCACGGCCGTGCCGCGGCGCAGGACGGCGTGGATGCGCGCCACCAGCTCGCGCGGGTTGAACGGCTTGGGCAGATAGTCGTCGGCACCCGCGTCGAGCCCGGTGATGCGATCGGCGTCGTCGCCCTTCGCCGTCAGCATGATGACGGCCACGGCGCTGCCCCCGGTGCGCAGCCGGCGGCACAGCGCGAGCCCGTCCTCGCCCGGAAGCATCAGGTCGAGCACGATGAGATCGGCCGGCGCCTCGGCCAGCGCCGCGGTCATCTCGCGCCCGTCG
>JALORJ010000185.1 GCA_025459035.1 Burkholderiales bacterium | reverse complement strand
TGCCGACGAAGAACGGCGCCGAGAACAGCATCCGCAGCGCGAGCACGGTCGCCGCATCGACGCCATGCGCATACGTGGCCTTGATGAGGATCGCCTTCAGCGAAAAGCCGACCGCCGACAGGAAGACGCAGACCGTGCCGATCCACGACGGCGCGTGTGCGCCGCCGCCGCTGCGGCTCAACGTCGCCGCCGCGTTCCGCCCGACGCCGCACCACCCAGCAGCGAGCCCAGCACCCCGCGCACGATCTCGCGCCCGACGCTGGAGCCGATCGATCGCGCCGCGCTCTTCGCGACGGCGTCGATGACGCCGGGCGTGTGGCCACGATGCGGCCGGTGCCGCGGTCGCGCCGGGGGCGCCGCCGCCGCCGCCCTGGCGGGCGCGCAGCACCTCGAATGCCGACTCGCGGTCGACCGCCTGCTCGTACACACCGGCCACCAGCGACGCGGCGATGGCGGCCGCGCGCTCGGCGTCGGTGGCCGGGCCGATGCGGCTCTGCGGCGGCAGCACGAACGCACGCTCGACGACTTCGGGCTGTCCCTTGTCGTTCAGGCAGCTCACCAGCGCCTCGCCGACGCCCAGTTCGGTGATGACCGTCTCGGTGTCGAGCTTCGGGTTCGCGCGCAGCGTGGTCGCGGCCGTCTTGACGGCCTTCTGGTCGCGCGGCGTGAACGCCCGCAGCGCATGCTGCAC
This sequence comes from Burkholderiales bacterium, assembly GCA_025459035.1. Classification (GTDB taxonomy): domain Bacteria; phylum Pseudomonadota; class Gammaproteobacteria; order Burkholderiales. Next base: position 5,462 of record JALORJ010000185.1, on the reverse strand, counting down.
GCGGTTGCCGAGCTGGCCCAGCACGGTGTCCGGAATGTCGAGCGGGTTCTGCGTGACGAAGTACACGCCCACGCCCTTCGAGCGGATCAGCCGCACCACCTGCTCGACCTTCTCGACCAGCGCGGCCGGCGCGTCGGCGAACAGCAGATGCGCCTCGTCGAAGAAGAACGCGAGCTTCGGGCGGTCGAGATCCCCGACTTCCGGCAGGCGCTCGAACAGCTCCGACAGCAGCCACAGCAGGAACGTCGCGTAGATCTTGGGCGTGTTCATCAGCCGATCGGCGGCGAGGATGTTGATCACGCCGCGTCCGCCGGGGCCGGTCTGCATCAGGTCGTCGATGTCGAGCGCGGGTTCGCCGAAGAAGTGCGTGGCGCCCTGGCTGTCGAGCTCGAGCAGCCCGCGCTGGATGGCGCCGACCGACGCGGCCGACACGTTGCCGTAGGTCGTCACGAGCTGCTTCGCGTTCTCGCCGACGAACTGGATCATCGCGCGCAGATCCTTGAAGTCGAGCAGCAGCAGCTGATGGTCGTCGGCGACCTTGAACGCGAGCGTGAGCACGCCTTGCTGCACGTCGTTGAGCGCGAGCATGCGGCCCAGCAGCGTCGGTCCCATCTCCGACACCGTGGTGCGCACCGGATGGCCCTTCTCGCCCCACACGTCCCAGAAGGTCACCGGAAACGCCGAGAACGGCAGCGTGCCCAGCCCGAGCTTCGCGGCGCGCTCGGTCAGGCGCGGCGTGGCTGTGCCGGCCTGCGAGAGCCCCGACAGGTCGCCCTTCACGTCGGCCATGAACACCGGCACCCCGGCGAGCGACAGCTGCTCGGCCATGCGCTGCAGGGTGACGGTCTTGCCGGTGCCGGTCGCGCCGGTGATCAGCCCGTGGCGGTTGGCGAGCGCCGGCAGCAGCACCAGCTCACGGTCGTCGCACTTGGCGATCGGCAACGGTGCGGCCATGGCGGGGCTCCCTCGGGCCTCTAGAATTCGATCGACTATATCAATGCGTTTTTCGCTTCCGGATCGCACATGGCAGGACACAGCAAGTGGGCCAACATCAAGCACAAGAAGGCCGCCACCGACGCGAAGCGCGGCAAGATCTTCACGCGCCTGATCAAGGAGGTCACCGTCGCCGCGAAGCTGGGCGGCGCCGATCCGTCGTCGAACCCGCGGCTGCGGCTCGCGATCGACAAGGCCCGTGACCAGAACATGCCCAAGGACACCATCGAGAACGCGGCGAAGCGCGGCGCGGGCCAGCTCGACGGCGTCGACTACGAGGACATCCGCTACGAGGGCTACGGCATCGGTGGCGCCGCGGTGATCGTCGACTGCATGACCGACAACCGCACGCGCACCGTCGCCGAGGTCCGCCACGCCTTCGCGAAGCACGGCGGCAACCTCGGCACCGACGGCTCGGTCGCGTTCCTGTTCCGCCACTGCGGGCAGATCGTGCTTGCGCCCGGCGCCTCCGAGGACCGCGTGATGGAGATCGCGATCGAGGCCGGCGCCGACGACGTGGTCGTCGACGACGACGGGTCGATCGAGGTGATCACCGCGCCGACGCAGGACTTTCTCGCGGTACGCGAGGCGCTCGACAAGGCCGGGCTGAAGGCCGCGTTCGCCGAGATCGTCATGAAGCCGGGCACCGAGACGACGCTCGCCGGCGACGACGGCGCGAAGATGCAGAAGCTGCTCGACGCGCTCGAAGCGCTCGACGACGTGCAGGACGTGTGGACCAACGCGGTCATCGACGATTGAACGCGGATCGACGCCGATGATCCGCCGCGGGCCCCCGCGCCGGGCGCCGGAGCGATCGCGGTGACCGCGGTTCGCATCCTCGGCATCGATCCGGGCCTGCGGGTCACCGGCTTCGGCATCGTCGACCGCGCCGGCCAGCGGCTGACCTACGTGACGAGCGGCTGCGTGCGCACCGACGACAAGGCTTCGATGCCGGAGCGTCTGCGCACGCTGCTCGACGGGCTGGGCCGGATCATCGACGCGCACGCGCCGCAGGCGGCCGCGATCGAGCAGGTGTTCGTCAACGTCAATCCGCAGTCGACGCTCAAGCTCGGGCAGGCGCGCGGCGCGGCGGTGTGTGCGGCAGTGCTCGCCGCGTTGCCGGTGGCCGAGTACACCGCGCTGCAGGTCAAGCAGGCGGTGGTCGGCAACGGCCACGCCGCCAAGGCGCAGGTGCAGGAGATGGTGCGGCGACTGCTGCTGCTGCCGGGCGTGCCGTCGCCCGACGCGGCCGATGCGCTGGCCTGCGCGATCTGCCACGCCCATGCCGCCGCCGGCTACGGCGCGATGCCGACGGCCGGTCTGCGCATGCGCGGCGGGCGGCTCGCATGATCTCGCGCCTGTCCGGTCGTCTGGTCGAGAAGGCGCCGCCGGCCGTCGTCGTCGACGTGAACGGCGTCGGCTACGAGCTCGACGTGCCGATGAGCACCTTCTATCACCTGCCCGCGACGGGTCAGGCGGTCACGCTCTTCACGCATCTGGTCGTGCGCGAGGACGCGCATCTGCTGTTCGGCTTCGGCACCGAGGCCGAGCGCCAGGTGTTTCGCACGCTGCTGAAGATCACCGGCGTGGGCACGCGCATCGCGCTGGCGCTGCTGTCGGGCCTGTCGGTGGACGAACTGCACGCGACCGTGGCGACGCAGGACACCGCGCGCCTCGTGCGCATCCCCGGCATCGGCAAGAAGACCGCGGAGCGGCTGCTGCTCGAACTGAAGGACCGGCTCGCGGTGGTCGCGCCGACAACCGGACGCGCGAGCGCGGTGGCCGACGGCGGTCACGACGCCCTCAACGCTCTGGTGGCGCTCGGCTACTCCGACCGCGAAGCGCGTGCAGCGCTCGCGAAGCTCGCGCCCGACCTGCCGCTGCAGGACGCGATCCGCCAGGCGCTGCGGGCGCTGTCGAAGGTCTGACGCTTGCCTGCCGTCCCCGCACCGATGGCCACGCCGAAGACCGACCCCGACGATCCGCGCGTCGTCGCGATCGCCGCCCTGCACGACGCGACGCTGCCGCTCGCGTGGGGGCGGATGTACGCGCACCAGCGTGCGCTCGAGCGCGTGCGTCGCTACCTGGCCGATGCCGGGCGCGAGTCGAAGCTCGGTCCCGACTGGAATCCGCAGGCGCCCGCGTGGCGCGACGCCGAGGCCGAAGCGCTCGCGTCGATCGCGTCCGCGACCCGTCCGCGCCTGGACGACGCGTGGTTCCGGCCGGCCTGGCAGCGGGCGATCGCCGAGGTGCTGGACAGCGACGACGTCGACGCCGTGCTCGCACGACTGCGGCAGCCGTCGGGGCCGGCGCTCGCGGCCACGATGGACTGGTTCGTCGCCGAGCTCGTCATGACGCGACTCACCTTCACCGACCGCGTCACGGCGGGCATGCCGGGCAACGAGGCCGTGCGCGCCGACGTCGAGCGCACCACCCAGGTGAAGTCCGACCGCATGCAGTGGGACTGGGCGAGCGAGCCACAGGCGCAGCTGTTCATCTACACGGGGGCCGGGCGCCGCTACTTCCGCGACGTGAGCTTCCGCATCGTCACGCTGCTGAACGCACACCTCGACGCGGCTGCCGCGGCGGTCGATCCGGCGTTCGAGCAGGTGACCGGCCGGCTCGACACGGCGCTCGTCGCGCACCGCGCCGCCACACGGCGCAATCCGTGAGGGCGGTTCGTATACTCGACCAGATCGTCTTCCGGACCGCTGCGCCGCGCATTGCAGCGTGCGTCCGGTCCGCCACGCGCCGCCCGTCGGTGCGGCCCGTTCCCGTCGGAGCCTCGATGTCCCGCCTTCGCTTCTTCCGCCCGGCGCTCGTCGCCTGCCTGTGCCTGCTGCTGACCGCGCCGATCGCAGCCCCGGTCGCCCACGCGTCCCCAGACGCCGTGGTTGCCCTGCGCGACCTGCATCCGCTGCGCACGACTGTCGTGTTCGGGCATCGCTACCTGAAGCAGCGGGCCCTCGAGAGCGTGCGCGCGCAGCTGCGTGCGATCGGGCGCGAACGTGGTTTCGGTGTGGCGTGGACCCGTGGCCAGTCCGACTGGGACGCTGCCGAGGCGGCGCTCGCGGCGCCGCTGCTGGCGCGCATCGAGCGCGACTGGACCTCGATGCAGTGGCTGGCGGATCCGTGGGCCGAGATGCTCGCCGTGGACTACCGTGACGGCGAGGTCGACGCGCTGGTCGGACACTTCGAGACGCCGGTGGGCCGCAAGCAGGCGCGCATCATCGACCAGACCGTCGCGTTCCACGTGATGGGCGCCTTCTCGATGGCGGGCAAGGTCGTCACGCCGTACCCGGGTGTGGAAGCCGAGCAGCAGGCGCTGACCGAGGTCTACGCGGTCGAGGACCGCGAGATGCGTTTCTCGGTCGCGGGCACCGACAACATCGACGCGCAGACCTTCGCGCTGTCGCCGCTGGGAGCCCGCTACCAGAAGACGATGATCATCAAGCTCACCGGACTGCTGAACGCGCGCCTCGCCGCGGTCGACGCCGCGCTCGTCGCCGACGCCCGGGCCGCGGCGGCGCAGGCCGGTCCGTTCGCCGACCGCTTCGCGCAGGGCGCGCGCGGCTGAACCGCGCCCCCGGGCCCGCCGGATGATCGAGACCGACCGGCTCGTCGCCCCGGCGCCGCAGGGGGGGCAGGAAGAAGCGCTCGAGCGGGCGCTGCGCCCGCGCCAGCTCGACGAGTACGTCGGCCAGGAGAAGGTGCGCGGTCAGCTGTCGATCTTCATCGAGGCGGCGCGCCGGCGCGGCGAGGCGCTCGACCACGTGCTGCTGTTCGGTCCGCCCGGCCTGGGCAAGACGACGCTCGCGCACATCGTCGCGCGCGAGATGGGCGTGAACCTGCGGCAGACCTCGGGTCCGGTGCTCGAGCGGGCGGGCGATCTCGCGGCGCTGCTGACCAACCTCGAGCCGCGCGACGTGCTGTTCATCGACGAGATCCACCGCCTGTCGCCGGTGGTCGAGGAGGTGCTCTACCCGGCGCTCGAGGACTACCAGATCGACATCATGATCGGCGAAGGTCCGGCGGCACGCTCGGTGAAGCTCGACCTGCCGCCGTTCACGCTCGTCGGGGCGACCACCCGCGCCGGCATGCTCACCAATCCGCTGCGCGACCGTTTCGGGATCGTGTCGCGGCTCGAGTTCTACACGCCCGAGGAGCTCGCACGCATCGTGCGGCGCTCGGCGAAGCTGCTCGACGTCGCCATCGCCGACGACGGCGCGATCGAGATCGCGTCGCGCTCGCGCGGGACGCCGCGCATCGCCAACCGCCTGTTGCGGCGTGTGCGCGACTTCGCCCAGGTGCGTGCCGACGGCGCGGTCACGCGCGCGGTCGCCGACGCTGCGCTGACGATGCTCGACGTGGACGCGCTCGGCCTGGACGTGATGGACCGCAAGCTGCTGCAGGCGGTGCTGGAGCGCTTCGACGGCGGCCCGGTCGGCGTCGACAACCTTGCCGCCGCG
>JALORJ010000184.1 GCA_025459035.1 Burkholderiales bacterium | reverse complement strand
GCGCGCCTGCCACCAGGCAAGCAGCGCGTACAGCACGGCGGAGAGGAGGTGGATCGGGTTCAAGGGGCTCGCGAGATCGACCGGGGTACGCTACCTGCGGACGCAGGCCGCGTTGCGCAACCCGTGCGCACGGGCCGGTCGCACCTGCATCGATTCAATCACACGCGTCGCCCCGCGCGCCCCCCATGCTCGACCAGCTGTCTTCCCGCCTCTCCGGCGTCATCCGCACCCTGCGCGGTCAGTCGCGCATCACCGAGTCCAACGTGCAGGACGCACTGCGCGAGGTCCGCATGGCGCTGCTCGAGGCCGACGTCGCGCTGCCGGTGGTTCGCGACTTCATCGCGCGGGTGCGCGAGAAGGCGCTCGGGCAGGAAGTCGTCGGCAGCCTCACGCCGGGTCAGGCCCTGATCGGGGTCGTGCACGACGAACTGACCACGCTGATGGGCGGCGAGCGTCAGGACCTGAACCTCGCGGCCGTGCCGCCGGCCGTGATCCTGATGGCCGGCCTGCAGGGCGCGGGCAAGACGACCACGGTCGGCAAGCTCGCGAAGCTGCTGAAGGAAGAACGCCGACGCAAGGTGCTGGTGGTCTCGTGCGACGTCTACCGTCCCGCGGCCATCCGCCAGCTGGAAACCGTCGCCGGTCAGGTGGGCGTCGACTTCCATCCGTCGACCGGGACCGAGAAGCCGGTCGACATCGCCCGCGGCGCCGTCGACTTCGCCAAGCGCCACTGGCACGACGTGCTGATCGTCGACACCGCCGGCCGTCTCGCGGTCGACGAAGCCATGATGGCCGAGATCCGCGACCTGCATGCCGCGCTGACCCCGATCGAGACGCTGTTCGTCGTCGACGCGATGCAGGGTCAGGACGCCGTGAACACGGCAAAGGCCTTCGCCGAGGCGCTGCCGCTGACCGGCGTCGTGCTCACCAAGCTCGACGGCGACTCGCGCGGCGGCGCGGCGCTGTCCGTGCGTCAGGTCACCGGGGCGCCGATCAAGTTCGCCGGCGTCGGCGAGAAGCTGAGCGGGCTCGAAGCCTTCCACCCCGACCGCATGGCGTCGCGCATCCTCGGCATGGGCGACGTACTGTCGCTGATCGACCAGGTGCGCCAGGACGTCGATCTGGCCGAGGCCGAGAAGCTCGCGAAGAAGGTCAAGTCGGGCAAGGGCTTCGACCTCGACGACTTCCGCGGCCAGATGCTGCAGATGAAGAAGATGGGCGGGATGTCGGCCCTGATCGACAAGCTGCCGGCGCAGCTGGCGGGTGCGGCCCAGCAGGCCGGTGGTCAGCTCGACGATCGCGTCATCGGCCGCACCGTCGGCATCATCGACTCGATGACGCCGACCGAGCGCGCGAAGCCCGAGCTGATCAAGGCGTCGCGCAAGCGTCGCATCGCCGCGGGCGCGGGCGTGCCGGTCCAGGAGGTCAACCGCCTGCTCAACCAGTTCGAGCAGATGCAGAAGATGATGAAGATGATGTCGAAGGGCGGTGGCCTGCAGAAGATGATGCGCGGCATGCGCGGGATGCTGCCCGGCATGCGCTGACGCCGCCGGGCGTGCGCCCGGCGAGGGCCCTCCGCCCCGCGGCGCCTCAGCGCGCCGCCGTGAACGCGCCCGGCGGCAGCGTCGGCGCCTCGCGGAAGTGCGCCGGCACCTCGCCGGTGAGCGCTTCGAGGAATGCCTCGATGCGTGCCACGTCGGCGTCGCCCGGTGTGCGACCGAGCTGGGTCCGCGCCATGACGCGGATCGCGTCGCCCAGGGTCGCGACCGACCCGTCGTGGAAGTACGGCGCGGTGCGCGCGATGTTGCGCAGCGGCGGCACCTTGAACATCAGCCGGTCGGCGTCGTTCTTCGTGTCCTCGAAGCGCCCCTGGTCGACGCGCTCGCTGCCGGTCGCCTGCCAGTAGTCCATCGTGATGCCGAAGCGCTGGTAGGTCCGGCCGCCCAGCAGCGGGCCGTTGTGGCAGGCGGCGCAGCCGGTCTCGACGAACGTCGCGAGTCCGGCGCGTGCCGAGGGCGACAGCGCGCGCGTGTCGCCGGCGAGCCAGCGGTCGAACGGCCCCGGGGTCGCGAGCGTGCGCTCGAAGGCGCCGATCGCGAGGCTCCAGTTGCGGGCGCTCACCGGGTCGGGATCGCCGGGGAACGCAGCCTCGAACAGCGGGCGGTAGCCCGGGATCGCGGCCAGCCTCGCCATCGCGGTCGCGTGGTCGGGGTTGCCGTACGCGAACGGGCTGAGCAGCGCCCGCGCGGCCTGCTCCTCGACGTCGGCGCGGTTGCCGCCGAAGTGCTGCACGAACTGGCCGGCCGTGTTGAGCACCGTGGATGCGTTGCGCGGCAGCGCCTTGCCGTGCACGCCGATCGACCGGGGCAGTCCGTCGGTGCCGTGCAGCGCGGCCAGATGGCAGCGCGCGCAGCTCACGGCGCCGTCGGCCGACACCCGCGTCTCGTGGAAGAGCATCCGGCCCAGCGCGACGCGCTCGGGTGTGATCGGCCGCTCCGCGGTCGCGTAGTCGGTCGGCAGCGGCGCGAACAGCGCGCGGGCGGTCTCGAGCAGCGCGTCGTCGTCGGCGCCGGCGCGCACCGGGGCGGACAGACCGATCAAGGCGGCAACGGCGGCGATCGCGCCGAGCGCGAGCGGAAGGAAGCGGCGAGTCATCGGCGGGGTTCCGAGAGGCACGAGCGTGGAGTATCCCGCCGTCCATGCACGCCGGATGGCGCGCCGGGCATCGCTGTCATGTGGCGACGTGTCGGGAACCCCCGCCCTGCGCCCCGGGTCCTGTGCCTACGATCAGGGGTTGCCCCCTCTTTTCCTGCGGATCCTCCCCATGCATCGCATCCTCTGCGCCGTCCTGCTGCTGCTGACGGCGCTGCCGACCCTCGCGCAGGACTACTTCCGCGAGAAGAAGAAGGCCGACGACATCCTGAGCGGCCTGTTCGTCGGCGAAGCCGTGTGGATCCGTCAGGCCGAAGGCCACGAATTCCTCGGGCTGCTGACCCCGGCCGACAATCCGCACGGCGCGGTCGTGCTGGGCCACGGTCGTGGCTGGAGCCCCGACTACGAGCTGTACGGTGTGCTGCGGGTGAAGCTGGCCGAACGCGGGTGGACGACGCTGTCGATCCAGCTGCCGATCCTGGGCGGGGGCGCCAAGGTCGGCGACTACATCCCGACCTATCCCGATGCGGCCGAGCGCTACGACCTGGCAGCGCGCTGGCTCAAGGCGCGCGGCTTCAAGAAGGTCGCGATCGTGTCGCACAGCCTCGGCGCCACCATGGCGAACCAGTACCTGATCAACGCGAAGCAGGTGAACGTCGACGCGTGGGTGTTCGTCAGCATCATCAACGGCCTCGAGGAGATGTTCCGCATCAAGATCCCGGTGCTCGACATCTACGGCAGCAAGGACTGGGAGGTGACCCAGGTCGGGTCGGCCGAGCGGCTGCGGCAGATCAGCAAGGTGCCCGGATCGAAGCAGGTCATGGTGAAGGGCGCGCTGCACTTCTTCGAGCAGCGCGAGGACGAACTGGCCGACGAGATCACCACCTTCCTCGACGCGACCTTCGGCACGGTGGCGAAGCCGGTGTCGAAGCCGTGAGCCCGGTGCGCGCAGGCGCCTTGTCAATGCGACGCGGCGCGGGCTATTCTCCGGCCCCTTTTGATACCCGCTTTCCGGAGTTCCGATGGTCGTGATCAGGCTGGCGCGGGGCGGCGCGAAGAAGCGTCCGTTCTACAACGTGGTGGTGGCGGACTCGCGCGACCCTCGGGATGGCCGTTTCGTGGAGCGCGTCGGGTTCTACAACCCGAAGGCGCCGGACGGGGACGTGAAACTGCGCATCGATCTCGAGCGCGTCACGTACTGGAAGGGCAAGGGCGCGAAGCCGTCCGAGACGGTCGACCGGCTCGTGAAGCAGTTCGCCAAGGCGGCCGTTGCCGCCTGAGCACCGCATCGTGATGGGGCGCATCGGCGCCCCGTTCGGTGTCCGGGGTGAGGTGAAGGTGCAGTGTTTCGGGGACGACCCGGCGAGACTCGCCGCGATCGATCTCTGGTGGTTGCAGGGGGTGTCGGACGTGCAGCCCGTGAAGGTGGAACGGGCGCGGGTGCAAGGCAACGCGGTGGTGGCGAGCCTCGAAGGCGTCGTCGACCGCGAGCAGGCGATCCGGCTCAAGGGGCGCGAGGTCGCGGTGGCACGCGACGCGCTGCCGGACGCGGGCGAAGGCGAGTACTACTGGTTCGATCTCGAAGGTCTTGCGGTCGTGGACCGCGACGGGATCGCACTGGGCCGGGTGGAGTCGGTCACGCACAACGGCGCGCACAGCGTGCTCGTCGTGCACACCGACACGCAGGAACGGCTGATCCCGTTCGTCGCGGCGATCGTCGACGGTGTCGACATCGAGGCCGGACGGATCACGGTCGACTGGGGTGCGGACTGGTAGCGGCATGAAGCGCTTCGACGTGGTCACGCTGTTCCCGCAGATGTTCGACGCGCTGCTCGACTGGGGCGTCACGGGGCGGGCACACGAGCGCGGGCTCTACGAGTTCGTCGCGTGGAACCCGCGGGACTTCGCGGCCAACGCGTACCGCACGGTCGACGACCGGCCGTATGGCGGCGGGCCGGGAATGGTGATGATGGCGCCGCCGCTCGCGGCAGCGCTGAGGGCGGCGAAGCAGCGCCATCGAAGCTGCGGGGTCGCGCGGTCGACGGTGGTGTATCTGTCGCCGCAGGGTCGTCCGCTCGATCACGCGCGGGTGATCGACCTGGCGGCGCAGGACGCACTGGTGCTGCTGTGCGGGCGCTACGATGGCATCGACGAGCGGGTGGTCGAGGCCGAGGTGGATGTGGAAGTGTCGCTCGGCGATTTCGTGCTGTCGGGCGGCGAGTTCGGCGCGATGGCGCTGCTCGACGCGATCGTGCGGCAGCTGCCGGGCGCGCTGGGGGATGCGCAGTCGGCGGTGGAGGAGTCGTTCGTGACCGGACGCCTCGACCATCCGCACTACACGCGCCCGGAGCAGTTCGAGGGACGGGCGGTTCCGCCGGTGCTGATGTCGGGGCACCACGCGGCGATCGCCGAATGGCGTCTGAAGCAGTCGCTGGGTCGCACGTGGTTGCGGCGCCCGGACCTGCTCGAGACCATGACGCTGGATGCCCGCGCGGCGACGCTGCTGCGCGAGTTCCAGGACGAGTTCAGGCAACAGGACCTGCACGGGCAGGCCGCAAGGAGCGCAGCATGAATCTGATCGCACAACTCGAAGCCGAAGAGATGGCCCGCCTCGGCAAGACGATCCCGTCGTTCGCACCGGGCGACACGGTGATCGTCAACGTCAACGTCGTCGAAGGCGAGCGCAAGCGCGTGCAGGCCTACGAGGGCGTGGTGATCGCCAAGCGCAACCGCGGCCTCAACTCGGCGTTCATCGTGCGCAAGGTGTCGTCGGGCGAAGGTGTCGAGCGGACGTTCCAGACCTACTCGCCGCTGATCGCGTCGATCGAGGTCAAGCGTCGCGGTGACGTGCGCCGCGCCAAGCTGTACTACCTGCGCGAACGCTCGGGCAAGTCGGCGCGCATCCGCGAGAAGCTGTCGGCATCGGCAGCGGATCGCGCAGCCGCGAAGCAGGCGGCTGCCGCGGCTCCGGCCGCCGCGGCGGAGGCGCCGGCCGCCTGACCGGCCTTGGCGCGGGCGCGGTCCGGTCGATGCCGGTCACCGCGCTGCGCCAGTGCGACCCGGTGCCGTCCCGGCACCGGTCGACCGACCCCAGCCGCGTCGGCGAGGGCCGAGTTCGCATCACTGCGATTCCCCGCGTGCGGGCGCGGGTGCGGCCGATACACTCGTCGCCTCCATGAGCGC